>NZ_CBAICG010000002.1:0-167934 GCF_964715405.1 Solirhodobacter sp.
ATAGCCCCGGCCGCGCGACAGGGTCATCAGATGTGTGGCGCCGAGGAAGATATCGAGCCGGTCATCATGCAGCCTCACCCGCAGGCGGTGGCCGATCAGCCGCGACGGCACGGTGTAGAAGACCCGCCTCAGAATGAAGCCGCCCGATGATGTGACGGTGACCGTGGTCTCTTCGCCGTCGCTGGTGCGGCGGGTCGGCAGCGGTTGCAGCGTGGCGCGCTCGGCGTCGATGCGCTTGCGGTTGTGGGCGTTGCGCCGACCACAGAACTCATCGAGGAACCGGCGGTAGACGGCGAGGTCGTCAAAGTCGCGCGTGCCGCGCAGCAGCAGGGCGTCCTCGAGCGCCCGCTTGAGATGGCCATGTGGCCCTTCGATCGAGCCGTTCTCATGCGCGACGCCACGGTTGTTGCGGCTCGCCGTCATGGTGTAATGCGCGCACAGGGCTTCGTAGCGGACCGTCCAATCGGTGGCGGCGTCGCGCTCGAGGTTACGGAAAGCTGCGGACAGGCTGTCGCTGCGATGCTCCCGGGGGGCGCCGCCGAGCGCCCAGAGGGCATTCTGCAAGCCCTCGGCCAGCGCCACGAAACTCTCGCCGCCGAGCACCGCATGGACATGTTCGAAGCCGCTGTAGGCCAGACGGAAGTGATAGAGCCGGTGGATCAGCGGCGCGCCCGCGACGCTAACGCCGAGGTCGGCCATGTCAGTGAAGTCCGACAGGCCCATCCGGCCCGGTTCGTGAACCTGGCGGAAGATCACCTCGCGGTCCGCGCCGTGCAGCGCGCGCCAGTGGCGCATGCGACGCTCCAGGGTCCGCCGGATTCCCTCGCCAAGCTCGGGATGACGGCGCAGAACCTCGCCGAGGACCGCCACCGGCCGCAGGCCCGGTGCGGCTTCCAGCATCGGAACGATCTCGGCATCGAAGATCCCGGCCAGAGGATCGGACCGTCGCCGATCCCGCGGGGCGCGCTTGAGCGAGGGGGATCGTGGATCCTCCTCCAGCCGATACCCTGTGGCGGTGCTAAAACCAGCCTTGGCGGCGGCGACAGGCATCGTGTCCGTCGATCGATACTTCATGAAAAGCCTCATCTGATGATCGGTTGCATGACGGCCGGGCACGGGTGCTCCCTCTTCGAGGAGAAAAGCCCCACATACCCCAGCCGACTGCGATCACCCGATGGCGCGGTTCCCCCGGAACCCTTGCCGTCGTAGGGCCGGGAACCTCGTTCGGGCTACGCCCTCCCGATGTTCCCGGCCCTACGACCCATTCTCACCCTGATTGTCGCGCCCGTCGCATCCTGATCGTCGCGCTGCACGCGGGCTCTCTCGAACCGGTGGCGTTTGCCCGCTCGCTCCTGACCCGCTTCACGGCCTTTGGAATGCCGCAAACTCAACGCGCGGGATGAGACTGTCCAAGGAAAGGGAAACCTCGACCTCAGGCTGATTTGCGCAACAGGGCCGGTCCTACACCCCAAAACCGCGGCATCCGAAACCGGATTTCTCACCCCTTGGCGTTTGAGGATCGCGCCAGGCCGACCTGACCTGCGGCCCACGAAACCGGCAGCAGGCCAGTTCTGCAGCAGCCCGCTAAGGCAGCACGCTGAGCAGAATGTCGCCCTCGGACAGCTTTGCGCTGAGGCTGCGGCCGAGGCGCCGGACCTCTTCGGGCACCAGCGCGAACTGCACCTGGGCGGGCGAGACGCTGAGCGTTGCGGCTGGATTGGACAGAACCTCCCACAGGGCGGGATTGATCTTCATGCGTGCCGCCGTGCCGCGCAGGTGCCAGGCCTTGTTTTCCAGGGTCACCACGACGCGGCCGCCAAAAGGCATCGCCGTTTCGAGGCACTGGATCAGCAGGAAGGCGAGCTTCACCTCGCCGCGCGGCTGGTCGCCGGGAACCTGCCAATCGATCGTAAGCCGCCCGCCGCGCGTGGTGTCGGCCAGAATCGACAGGACTTCCGGCCGCCCGATGCGCTGGTCCGGCGCGGCGATGCCAAAGGCCACGCGGTAGAACCGGATGCGGGCATTCGCCGCCGAGACGCTTTCCGAGATCAGCGCAAGCTCCGGCCCCGCCGAGGTCGCGCTGAGCGACAGAAGTTCGACCCCATTGCCGATCGCACCCAGCGGGCTGATAAGATCGTGGCAGATTCGAGAGCCGATCAGCGCAGACAGGTCGGTGGTGTTTGACATCCGGGCGGAACTTTCCAAGGGGCGGGCGGTGACAGGGCTGAACGCGATACTCGAACCGGGCATGTTGGTCAGGCACCCCGGCCGCCCGGACTGGGGCCTTGGTCAGGTCCAGTCGCGGATCGGGGCCCGGATCACCGTCAATTTTGAACACGCCGGGAAGGTCGTGATCGACGGCGACCGGATCGCGCTCGTGCCTGACCGCGATGCGTGATGCCACTATAGGTTGTGAAATTCACGAATTGCAACCGTGAGAATGTCCCGCCGGGGGGGCCCTGCGGGGATGTTGCATTCCCACCATGCAGCGCCTACAACCCGGCGACCCGACTGGCGGATCAGAGCAGCAGACCCGGCGCCGATGATATCCGATGAGCCACATCTTCAGGTCCGGCTGGCAAGGGACGCGCAGGACCTGATGGGGGCGCAGCGTCTGCGCTACGAGGTCTTCGTCGAAGAACTCGGCGGCACCGGAGAGATGGTCGATCATGTCCGCAGGCTGGAATGCGATGAATTCGATCCGGTCTTCGAGCATCTCATCCTGGTCGACACGCGACGCGACGCGACCACTCTTGACCATGTCGTGGGGGTCTACCGGCTGCTGACCGGCGAGGCGGCGTCGCGGTTCGGCCGGTTCTATTCGGAAACCGAATACGACCTTGGGCCGCTCAAGCGCAACGGGCGGCGGCTGCTGGAGCTTGGCCGGTCCTGCGTGCACGCCGACTATCGGGGCGGCACGGCGATGTTTCATCTCTGGAACGGGCTGGCCGATTTCGTGCTGGAGCGCCGGATCGAGATCCTGTTCGGCGTCGCCAGCTTTCACGGCACCGATATCGAGGCGTTGCGGATGCCGTTGGCCTATCTGCACCACAATCACCTGGCGCCCGAGGCGCTGCGCGTGCGCGCGCAACCCGATCACTTTCAGACCATGGACCTGGTGCCGGTCGACCAGATCGACCGCCGCGCGGCGATGGTCGGCACGCCCGCACTGATCAAGGCCTACCTGCGGCTGGGCGGCTTTGTCGGCGAGGGGGCCTTCATCGACCGGCCGTTCAACACCACCGACGTGTGCCTGCTGATGGACACCGCGCGGATGTCGGACCGCCACATCGGGTTCTACACCCGCAAGTTCGAGGCCAAGGCGTGACACCCTGGCGGCGGGAGGACGAGCCCGATCCTGTGCGGGTCGGCCCTCTGGGGTGGGTCCGGGTCGTGCTGAAGGGCGGGCTGCTGTGCCTGGTGACCTACGGCTGCCTGCTGATCCTGCTGCTGGTCCGGCTGATCGAGCGCCCGCTGTGCGGCCTGAACCGGCCGGTGACCCCCTACATCACGCAGTTCGTCTGCCGATCGGCCTTTGTCATTCTTGGCATGCCCCTGCGGGTGGCCGGGCGGCCGATGCGGGGCAACGGGGCGGTGGTCTCTAACCATGCCACCTGGTTCGACATTTTCACGCTGAACGCGCCGCAGCGCGTCTATTTCGTGGCGAAGTCAGAGGTGGCGGGCTGGGCCGGAATCGGCTGGCTGGCGCGGGCGACCGGCACGGTATTCATCAACCGCAAGGGCAACGAGGCGAAACTGCAACAGGAGGTGTTCGAGGCGCGGCTGCGCGCCGGGCACCGGCTGCTGTTCTTCCCCGAAGGCACCAGCACCGACGGGCTGCGGGTGCTGCCGTTCAAATCCACCTTGTTCGCCGCCTTCTTCGCCGACGGACTGGCGCAGGAGATGCAGATTCAGCCGGTCAGCGTGGTCTATCACGGCCCGCCGGGGCAGGATCTCCGCTTCTACGGCTGGTGGGGCGACATGGATTTCATCCCGCATCTGGTGAAACTTCTGGCCGCCCCGCGGCAGGGATCGGTGGATGTGGTGTTCCACGATCCGGTGCGGGTCGCGGATTTCGCGAACCGCAAGGCGCTGGCCGCCTATTGCGAGGAACGGGTGCGCAGCGCCTTTCCGGCCTGAACGGTCAGCCCAGCGGGGCGATCAGGGCGCGCAGCGCTGCAACCGCGTCGTCGGCCTGCCAGATTTCCTCGCCGATGGCGAAGAAGTCGGTGATCGGGGCCAGCGTCGCGACCCGCGCGGCGGTCAGGGCGCCTTCGGCCACCACCGGCACCTCGATCATCTCGGACCACCAGGAAAAGAGCTCGTCGGTGGCCTGGCTGCCGTCGCCCAGCACCGTGTCGCCGACCGGGCCGAAGGAGACATAGTCGCCCCCCGCCTCGGCCGCGTTGATGCCCTCGTGGCGCGAGGTGCCGCAGAAGGCGCCGACGATGGCATCGTCGCCCAAGTCCTTGCGGGCCTTGCGGATATTGCGCGCCCCATCGGGCAGGTGGACGCCGTCAAGGCCGTGGCGTTCGACCAGCCGCAGGTGGGTTTCCAGCACGATCGCCACATCGCGGGCGTGGGCGATCTCGCGCAGCGCGTCGGCGGCGCGGGCGATCTGATCCTCGTCGCGGGTGGCAAGGCCAAGGCGGATGCAGGCAATGTCGGCCGCGTCGAGCACGGCGGCGAGACGGTCGGGGAACACCTCCAGCGTGAAGGCCGGGGGAGTGATGAGGTAGATCTGCGGGCGCTCGTCGTTCGACATGGGGCGTTCCTTCGGTTTTGCGCTCTCCTACCGGGTTTTCGGCGGTTTGCAAACGGGTGCCGTGAGATTTGGCGCAAACCGTTGGGAAGGCAGGAAAAACGGCATACCGAAAAAGCACCGATTTTGCACCGATTTCGCACCGGCGTCGGCAACGGTTCGGGCGCTTGGCGCCGCCGTCAGCCCGCCAGCGCGGCGGCGGGGATGGCGTGTGCGTAATAGCGGATCGCGTGCCCCGCGAACGCGCCGGGGTGGGCGGCGAATCCGGCCTTTTCGGTGACGGCCTGCCAGTTCTTCACGCCCGCCATGATGATTTCCGGCCCGTCGGCGGCGATCTCGGCCGCGCTTTTGCGGGTCGGGCGGACGATGGCGACGTGGCCGGGCACATGCGGGTCGGGGTTCTTGTAGACGGCGACCACCAGTTCAGCCCGGTTCGCGGCCGCAACCGCCGCTGCCGCATCGGGCAGCGCACGCCAGCCCTGCGCGGCGCCGGGGCCCGCCAGCCAGTCGGCCTGCGCGTTGGACAGCAGGATCTGCCCGTGTTCGGGCGGCCGCAGGATGTAGACACCCAGCCGCTTGGCCGCCGCCGCGACGAAGGCGGAACAGTGGGTGTGGTGCGCGGGCAGCGGTTCGGGGTCACCGTCCGGGGCGCCGGTTTCCCAGTTCACATGGCTGCCCGCGATCCACTTCTGCTCGACCCCGAGGCTGTCGAGCACGGCCACCAGCGCCGCGGCCTGCGGCGAGAGGGTCGTTTCGGCGCGGGCGGGCAGCGCGCGGGCCAGCGGCACAAGCGCGAGCGCGAGCGCGAGCGCGGCGACAAGCTGGCGGCGGGTCAGGGTCATGCGGCTGCTCCGGTGCGGCGGGGACGTCGCGCCAGCCTAGCAAGCCCGCGCCGAACGGGTTTTCACGGTAGCGTGAAGTCCGCGCCGCGATCGGTGTAAAGCCGCAGTTCGGCCAGATTGGCGGATGACGGCACCCCCGGCAGCGGCGCGAGGGCGACATAGGGCGGGCGCGCATCGAGGTGCGGCGCCACGTTCGCGGCGATCGCCAGCGCGGTGTAGCCGCGCGTCAGCAGGCCGCCGTCCAGCCGTTGGGTATCAGCTTCGGTGGCGGCACCGACCTCCAGCACATAGCGCACCATCCGACGTCCGCCAAAGGTCCGGTTGCCCAGCAGGACGCGGCGGTTCGTCACCACAACGGCCCAGCGATGCAGCCGGATCGGCCGCATCGACACCGCCCCGCCAAGGCGCGGAACGATGACCAGATCGGCGCGATCGTCGCGCCAGAGCACGGACTCGCCGGGTTCGAAGGCCCAGGTGTCGAGGAAGGTCGCCTTCGATCCGGTGACCTTGCTGACGATCCAGCCCAGCGCCACGATCCCGACGCAGGCGGCAACGAAGATCAGGACCGAGGTCATGCGGCGCATCCGGCGGGCGGGGCGCCCGGGGGCGAGTTTAGGGCGCTCCGCCTTGCCGCGCAATCGGCGGAAGGCGCGCGGAAACCGGCTTAACAGGCGGGGCGGGCGGGCGTATCCTGACGGCGCGCCAGACCGCGGGGTGGGAGTGATGGCAGGCAGTTATCTGATGCTTGGAGCGCAGGGTCAGCAGGTTGCTGGAGACAGCAGGGAAACGGCCCACAAGGGCTGGATCGAACTCAATTCAGTCAGCCTTCCGGGGGCGGGAAACACCTACGGGGACAGTTCCGGGGCGACGGGCAAGATGAAGAACGACCAGATCACTGTCTCGAAGATGACGGATACCAGTTCACCCACGCTCTTTGCGGCCTGCGCGGATGGACGGCATTTTGAAACGGCCGTGATCGACATGTGGGCGGGAAAGCTGCAACTCGTCCTTTCCGACGTCGTCGTGGCGAGCTTCAATGTCTCCCCGGGCGTGGACTCCCACAGCGAAAGCGTTACGCTCCGGTTTGCAACCTCAAAGAGGACGACCCCCGGCCCCTGAACGGCTCAGCAGTTCGGCACGTTCACGGCAAGGCCACCGAGCGAGGTTTCCTTGTACTTCTCGTGCATGTCGTGGCCGGTCTGGCGCATCGTCTCGATGCAGGCGTCGAGGCTGACGAGGTGCTGGCCGTCGCCGCGCAGGGCAAGGCTGGCGGCCGACACGGCCTTGATCGCGCCAAGGCCGTTACGTTCTATGCAGGGCACCTGCACGAGGCCGCGCACCGGGTCGCAGGTCATGCCGAGGTGGTGTTCCAGCGCGATCTCGGCGGCGTTCTCGACCTGCTCCGGCGTGCCGCCCAGCACGGCGGCCAGACCGGCGGCGGCCATCGCGGCGGCGCTGCCGACCTCGGCCTGGCAACCGCATTCGGCGCCCGAAATGCTGGCGTTGTGCTTGCACAGCCCGCCCACGGCGGCGGCGGTCAGAAGGAAATCGCCGATGCGACTGGCCGAGGCGCCGGGAACATGGTCGAGCCAGTAGCGGATCACGGCGGGCATCACGCCGGCGGCGCCGTTGGTGGGGGCGGTGACAACTTGCCCACCGGCGGCGTTTTCCTCGTTCACCGCCATCGCATAGGTGACCATCCAGTCGTTGATGGTGTGCGGCGGGGTCTGGTTCAGCCCGCGTTCGGCCAGCAGCGAGGCGAGGATCCCCGGCGCGCGGCGGCGGACCTTCAGCCCGCCGGGCAGGATGCCGCCGGTTTCCAGCCCGCGATTGATGCAGTCGTTCATCACCTGCCAGAGCCGGGCGAGGCCGACGTCGATCTCGGCATCGGTGCGGTAATGGCGTTCGTTGGCGCGCTTCATACGGGCGACGGTCAGGCCCGAGGCGGCGGCCATCGCCAGCATCTCGGCGGCGGTCTCGAACGGATAGGGCACGGGGGACCGGGCGGCGGACTTCTTCGGGTCGGCCGCGATGTCTTTCGCGGCGGCCTGTTCGGCGGCGGTCAGCACGAAACCGCCGCCGATGGAATAGAACGTTTCTTGCAGGATCACGTCGCCCTGCGCGTCGGTTGCCATCAGGATCATGCCGTTGGCATGGCCGGGCAGCGCGGGGCCGTAGTCGAACACCAGATCGCGGGCGGGGTCGAAGGCCAGCGGCGGCAGGCCGGGCGGCGTCACCATCTTTTCGGCGCGGATCGCGGCCAGCGCCTCTTCGGCCTTCGCCGCGTCATAGGTGGCGGGCTCGAACCCGGCCAGGCCGAGGATGGTGGCGCGGTCGGTCGCGTGGCCAATGCCGGTGAAGGCGAGGCTGCCGTGCAGCGAGGCGCGCAGGCCGCGGGCGTGAAACGGGCTGTCGCGCAGCATCTGCAGGAACCGCGCGGCGGCCACCATCGGGCCCATCGTGTGGCTGGACGAGGGGCCGATGCCGACCTTGAACATGTCGAAGACGGAAAGAAACATGGCAGCGCACGCCCCGGTTGGATTCGTGCAGAGTGCGGCGGGATGCACCGGAAAGCGACGCCGAAAGCGACGCTTTGCAGAGGAAAACGCGGCGAGGGTCAGGCGGCGTCGGGCGGCGGCTGCCAGTACGCGCGGGCGGAAGGCCCTAGCCGGTCAACGACACGGGCGAAATCCATCGCGTCGACATGGCGGTTCAACGCCCAGGCGATGTCGCCGATCACGCTGTCGGGGCTGAAGTTGTGATCGCGCCGGACGTCCTTCACCTCGCGCGTTAGCACGGCCCGGTCGGCGTAGGGCCGGATCGGGTCGTCCACCCGCCAGCGCCAGACGAAGATCGCGCGCAGCACCGAAGGCAGCACGTCGGCGAAGTCGAGCGCCCGCTGCGGCGCGAGCCGACGCCGGAAGACCTGAAACACTGCGTCGGTGCAGGTGTAGGCGACGTTGTCGGAGGGCGTGTCCAGCCGGTCGCGCGCGTCGGTGAGATAGGCGCGGAACTCGTCGCTGGCGTGGGCGTAGGTGAAGGGCATCGGCATCGGGCATCCTTGCAACCGCGACAGGTGCGCCGGTCAAGCGTCCAGGGTGGTCGAAGGCGCGTCAAGGGGCCACGAAAATGGCGTGGGGCCAAGCCCTTCCGCCGCCGCCGCGCGCTGCGCCGCGGGGCGGCGTTCCTGCGCTTGCGCGAGACCTTCCAGAAACGGGAAGGCGGCAAGGTCGAACCAGCCGTCGCCTTCGGCCGACAGGAAAGCGGCCCAGCGCAGCATCACCACGAGGTAGCAACCCAGCACCGAGGCCCCGGCTTCGGGCAGCCAGTCGGAACGGTCGGCGATGGCCAATGCGTCAAGCGCCTTGAAGTGGCGGTTCACGCGGACGGCGGCGATGTCCAGCAGGTCTTCCTGCGCGGTCTTGTTCGGGCCGACATGGCGGCTGGGGTAGAACATCCGCGCCAGATCGGGGTGCAGCGTGTTCGACAGAAAGAACAGCCACTTCAGGAAGGCCGCGCGCTGCGCGTCGCCGGGCGCCGGGGCCAGCGCGCCGTGCCGTTCCGACAGCCAGAGCACGATCGCGCCGGTCTCGAAGATCGGCCCGTCGGGGGTTTCCAGCACCGGGATCAAGCCGAAGGGGTTCAGCTTGCGGTAGGCCGGGCTGTTCAATTCGTCCACCGCGGTGTCGACCTTGGCGGCGCGGTAGGGCACGCCAAGTTCCTCCAGCACCAGCCGGACGACCAGCGCGGCGGTGTCGGGCGCGTAGTGCAGCGTGTACATCAGCGGTCTCCCCGGTTTAAGGTGAATGTGTCACAAATGTTTTCGCGCCGCCCACATGTGATAACGTCGCAGGTCCGGCCGCGCAACCGGGGCGCAATTCAGTCTCGCCCTGCCCCGGCACATTGCCTATAAGCAAACGACGCGAGCGAAGGAGACTGCGATGGCCGGAGAGCTTTCCCCGATCGACAAGGCGAAATTCGTGGCCGCCAAGCGGGCGGTGGATTTCGTCGAGGACGGCATGAAGGTGGGCCTTGGCACCGGATCGACGGCGGCCTGGATGGTGCGCTGTCTGGGCGAACTGGTGCGCGAGGACGGGCTGAAGATCGTCGGCGTGCCGACCTCCAGCCGCACCGCCGATCTGGCGCGGCAGGTCGGCATCAAGGTCGTCAGCCTCGACGAGGCGAAGTGGCTGGACCTGACGATCGACGGCGCGGATGAATTCGACGGCGACCTGAACCTGATCAAGGGCGGTGGCGGCGCGCTGTTGCAGGAAAAGATCGTGGCGACCGCCAGCGACCAGATGATCGTGATCGCCGATGTGGCCAAGCAGGTGGCGCAGCTTGGCGCCTTTCCGCTGCCGGTGGAGGTGGTGCCGTTCGGCTGGCAGACCACCAAGGCGCTGGTCGAGGAGACGCTGTCGAGCATGGACGTGATGGGCCACACCACGACGCTGCGGATGAATGGCGACCGGCCGTTCATCACCGACGAAGGCAATTACATCATCGATCTGCACCTGCACCGGATCGGCAACGGGCGGCAACTGGGGCTGGTGCTGAACCAGATCCCGGGAGTGGTCGAGAACGGTCTGTTCATCGACATCTGCGACATCGTGGTGATCGGCCACGGCGACGGCCGGGTCGAAGTGCGCGACGCGACGGCGGGCACGATCGAGGAAAGCCGGATCGAGTTCACCTCGTCCGACAACATGTTCGCCGACCTCGGGGACTGAGGGATGGCGTTCGACTGCGACCTGTTCGTCATCGGTGGCGGCTCTGGCGGGGTGCGCGCGGCGCGGATCGCGGCCGCCGAGGGTGGCGCGCGGGTGCATCTGGCCGAAGAATACCGGATGGGCGGCACCTGCGTCATCCGCGGTTGCGTGCCGAAAAAGCTGATGGTTTTCGCCTCGTCCTACCCCGGCGCGGTCGACGAGGCGCGCGCCTATGGCTGGGACGTGACGCTGGGCGGGTTCGACTGGATGATGTTCCGGGGCAAGCTGGAGGCGGAACTGACCCGGCTGGAGGCGGCCTATCGGGGCAACCTGACGCGGGCGGGGGTGACGATCCACGACACCCGCGCGGTGCTGGACGATGCCCATACGGTGCGGCTTGCAACCGGCGAGGTGCTGACCGCCAAGCACATTCTGGTGGCGACCGGGGCGCGCCCCTTCGTGCCGCCGGTGCCGGGGGCGGAACTGGCGCTGACCTCGAACGACATGTTCCGGCTCGACGCGCTGCCAAAGCGGCTGCTGGTCGTGGGCGGGGGCTACATCGCCAGCGAGTTCGCCTGCATCTTCAGCGGCCTAGGCGTCGAAGTGGCACAGTATTATCGCGGCGCGCAGATCCTGCGCGGCTTTGATGACGAAGCGCGCGGCCATGTCGCCGAGGCGATGCGGGCGCGCGGCATCGCGATTCATTGCGGCACCGAGGTGATGGCGATGGAGCGGGACGGCACCGGCGTGATGGTGACCGCGACCCATGGACACGACCGCAGCTATGACGCGGTGCTTTACGCCACCGGCCGGGTGCCGAATTCGGGCGGGCTGGGGCTGGAGGGGCTGGGCGTGACGCTTGGCCGCAACGGCCGGATCGTGGTGGATGGCTACAGCCAGACCGCCGTGCCCTCGATCTACGCGGTGGGCGATGTGACCGACCGGATGAACCTGACCCCGGTCGCGATCCGCGAGGGGCAGGCCTTTGCCGAAACGGTGTTCAAGGGCAACCCGGTGATGGCGGATCACGAGTTGGTGGCCTCGGCGGTGTTCACCCAGCCTGAGCTTGGCTCGGTCGGCCTGTCCGAGGAGCAGGCGCGCGCGCAGGAGCCGATCGAGGTCTATTCGGCCGCCTTCCGCCCGATGCGCACCCAATTCGCCGGGCAGCAGGATCGCGTGCTGATGAAGCTGATCGTCAGCATTGAAACCCGCAAGGTTCTGGGCTGTCACATCGTCGCCCCCGAGGCTGGCGAGATGATCCAGCTGGCCGCGATCGCGATCAAGATGGGCGCGACGAAAGAGGATTTCGACCGCACCGTGGCGGTGCACCCGACGATGGCCGAAGAACTGGTGACGCTGAGGACACCGGCGCGCAAGGCTTGAAATTCACGCCGTGGTGACCACTTGGGGGTGAACCCGGCGGCAGCGGCAACAAAGGAATGATATCCCGATGGCAGGTAACAGCGGCGGCCCCTGGGGCGGTGGTCCGGGCGGCGGCGACAACCGGGGCGGCGACAATCGGGGCGACGACAATCGCGGCGGGCGCAGGCCCGGCGAAGGCCCGCAGCTGAACGATATCGAGGATATCATGAAGAAGGGTCAGGAGCGTCTGCGCGTCCTGATGGGCGGGCGCGGCGGCGGCCCGCGCGGCCCCGTCGGCGGCACCGGCGCGGGGCCAAACCCCCGCCTGATCGCGCTGGGCGTGATCGCGCTTGCCGGGCTGGTCTGGTCATTCAACTCGTTCTACACCGTCAGGCCCGAGGAGCGTTCGGTCGAGCTGTTCCTGGGCAAGTTCTACCGCATCGGCATGCCGGGCCTGAACTTCGCGCCCTGGCCGGTGGTCAGCGCCGAGGTGATCCCGACCACCGGCGAGCGCACGACCGATGTGGGCAGCGGACAGGGCGGCCAGTATGACACCGGCCTGATGCTGACCAGTGACCAGAACATCGTCGATGTGCACTTCCAGGTGGTCTGGAACGTCGAGGATCCGGCGAAGTTCCTGTTCAACCTCGCCGACCCGACCGATACCGTGCGTGCGGTTTCGGAATCCGCGATGCGCGACATCATCGCGCGCACCGATCTGGCGCCGATCCTGAACAAGGACCGCGGCGTGATCGCCGCCGACCTGATGACCGCCGTGCAGGGCACGCTGGACAGCTATACCTCGGGCATCCGGGTGATCCGGGTGAACTTCGACAGCGCCGACCCGCCGAAAGAGGTGATCGACAGCTTCCGCGCCGTGCAGGCCGCGCAGCAGCAGCGCGACACGCTGGTCAATCAGGCGCAGGCCTATGCCAACCAGAAGCTGGGTGCCGCGAACGGCGAGGCCGCGCAGGTCAAGCAGGAGGCCGAGGGCTATCGTGCGCAGGTCGTCAACATCGCCCAGGGCGACGCGAGCCGGTTCAACTCGATCTACCAGTCCTACCTGAAGGCGCCGGACGTGACCCGTCGGCGGATGTACATCGAGACGATGGAAACCGTGCTCGGCGGGATCCACAAGGTGATCCTCGACGGCGTCGGCGGCACGGCGGGCGGGGCGGGCGTGGTGCCCTACCTGCCGCTTGACAAGCTTCTGACCGGGGCCAACGCAACGCCGACGGGAGCCGGACAATGACCAACCGTGCAATGTACGTCATCCCCGCCGTCGTGATTCTGGCCGCGCTGGCGCTGTCGTCCGTGTTCATCGTCGACCCGCGCGAGAAGGTGCTGGTGATGCAGTTCGGGCAGGTCACGCAGGTGCGCGAGGAACCCGGCATCGGCTTCAAGGTGCCCTTCATCCAGGACGTCGTGCGCTATGACGGCCGCATCCTCGGCCTGCCGACGCAACCGCTGGAGGTGACGCCGCTCGACGACCGCCGCCTTGTGGTGGATGCCTTCGCGCGCTGGCGCATCGTCGATCTGGTGAAGTTCCGCCAGGCGACCGGGCCGGATGGTGTGCGCTTCGCGCAGAACCGGCTGGAGCAGATCCTGAACGCGGCGACGCGGCAGGTGCTGGGCTCGGTGAATTCCGATGCCGTGCTGTCGGAGGGGCGCACCACGCTGATGAACGACATCCGCGACATCGCCCGGAAAGAGGCGGATTCGCTGGGAATCGACGTCATCGACGTGCGCCTGACGCGGACCGACCTGCCCGACCAGAACCTGCAGGCGACCTACGACCGGATGAAGGCCGAACGCCAGCGTGAAGCAGCGCAAGAAATCGCGATCGGCAACCAGCAGGCGCAATCGGTGCGGGCAACCGCCGACCGGACCGCGCTGCAAACGACCTCGGCCGCGCGCCGCGATGCCGAGATCGTGCGCGGCACGGCCGACGCCGAGCGCAACCAGATCTATGCGCAGGCCTATTCGCAGGATCCGGCGTTCTTTGCCTTCACGCGCTCGATGACGGCCTACCAGAACGCGCTTGCGGGCAGCAACACCACGATGCTGCTCAGCCCGTCGAGCGAGTTCTTCGACTACCTGCGCAATGAAGCCGGACAGCCGGCGGCCCCGACACCTGCGCCTGCGCCTGCACCTGCACCTGCCGGGCAATGATCACGCTGGTGCTGGTGCTGGGCGGGGTCTGCGCGGTCGAGGGGCTGATCCTCGCGCTGATCCCCGGCCGGATCGAGGAGGCGCTGGCCCTCTTTGCCCGGCTGCCGATCGCAACGCGCCGGGGCTTCGGCCTCGGCGCGTTGCGATCGGGGTGGCGCTGATTTGGCTTGCCCGCGTGCTGGGGGGCTGAGACAATCCACCCGGTTTGAAGAAACAAGGCCGTCACGCCGCTCTCACTTCCATGTGAGTCGCGGCGAGCGGGATTGAGTTGCCAGACGGCAGTCGTATTTGCCCATATGTCGGACACGGCGCGTTCCAGTCGGCCGGGTCCGCGGAATCGTAACGAAAGGAGTTCAGCGTGCAGATGAAACTCATGGAGCGATCGGCGCGGGCCCCTGCCCCCGTCCGCGCGGCCTGGACGGTTGTTCTGGGGCTTGCGCTGGCGCTGGCGCAGACGTCCGTGGTCACGGCAAAGGGCGCCCCGGACGGCTTTGCCGACATTGCCGCCAAGGTCAGCCCCGCCGTGGTCGACATCACCACCATGACGACCATCGCCGCCTCGACCGACCAGGGCCCGATGGTGCCGCCGGGCTCGCCGTTCGAGCAGTTCTTCCATGACTTCATGGACCACCAGGGCCAGGGTAACGGGCAGGACCAGGGCAATGGCCAGGATCAAGGCAACGGGCAGGATCAGGGCAACGGTCAGGACCAGGGCAACAGCCCCTCGCCCCAAGGTCCGCAGCGCAGCGAGGCGCTGGGCTCGGGCTATGTGATCTCGGCCGATGGCTACATCGTGACCAACAACCACGTCATCGACGGCGCCGACGACATCCAGATCGAATTCTTCGACGGCGACAAGCTGAAGGCCAAGGTGGTCGGCATCGACAAGGCCACCGACGTCGCCCTGCTGAAGGTTGAAACCGACAAGCCGCTGCCCTTCATCACGTTCGGCGACAGCAGCCAGATGCGGGTCGGCGACTGGGTGCTGGCGATGGGCAACCCGCTGGGTCAGGGCTTCTCGGTCTCGGCCGGGATCATTTCGGCCAAGGGCCGCACGCTTGACGGGACGTTCGACGACTTCTTCCAGACCGACGCGGCGATCAACCGCGGCAACTCGGGCGGGCCGCTGTTCAACATGGACGGTGACGTGATCGGGATGAACACCGCGATCCTGTCGCCCAATGGCGGCTCGATCGGGATCGGCTTCTCGATGGCGTCGAACGTCGTGTCGAAGGTGGTCGACCAGCTCAAGCAATTCGGCGAGACGCGGCGCGGCTGGCTCGGCGTGCGCATTCAGGACGTGACGCCCGACATGGCCGATGCGCTTGGCCTGCCGAAGGCTACCGGCGCGATGGTGACCGACGTGCCGAAGGGACCGGCCGCCGATGCCGGCTTCAAGTCGGGTGACATCATCACCAGCTTCGACGGCACCGACGTGCCCGATACCCGCGAACTGGTGCGCCAGGTCGCCAACACCGCCATCGGCAAGGCGGTGCAGGTGGTCGTGCTGCGCGACGGCAAGTCCGAGACGCTGACGGTGACGCTGGGCCGCCGCGAGACGGCGCCAGATGTCGTCGGCCCGACCGAGAAGCCCGCGCCGGAAGCACCACCGAAGGACGTGGCGCTGCTGGGCATGAAGGTGACCCCGCTGACCAAGGACATGCGCGACAAGATGGGGCTGTCGGCGGGCACCGATGGCATTGTGATCACGGATGTCGACGGCACCAGCGAGGCCTTCACCAAGGGCCTGCGTGCCGGCGATGTCATCACCGAGGCGGGCCAGCAGAAAGTGGCCATCGTCAAGGACTTGCAGGACCGCATCCAGGAAGCCAAGGACGCGGGCCGCAAGTCGGTGCTGCTCTTGATCCGCCGCGACGGCGAGCCGCGCTTCGTGGCGCTGTCAGTCGGCTGACACGCCTGATCCGACCGGATGCAAAGGGCGCCCCCCAGGGCGCCCTTTCGCATTCGCGCCCGTTACAAAACCCTCACACGTGAATTGCGCGAGCGTCACAGAGTGCTACTATTTCGCGGGCATGGCTGACCTTGCCCCCTCATCTGCCGATCCCTCTTCGCCGACCGGCAGGCCTCTGGCGCCGGGGATTTCCCTGCGGGGTCTGGCCAAGTCCTTTGCCGCGCAGACCGCGGTGCAGGACGTGTCGGCCGAGATCGCGGCGGGCGAGTTGACCGTGCTGCTGGGCCCCTCGGGCTGCGGCAAGTCCACGTTGCTGCGGATGATCGCCGGGTTCGAGGCGCCAACGGCGGGCGAAATTTACCTTGCCGATGCGCCGATCGCCGCCCTGCCCCCGTCGCGCCGCAACATTGCAATGGTGTTTCAAAGCTACGCGTTGTTCCCGCATCTGACGGTGGCCGAGAACATCACCTTCGGCCTGTCAGTGCGCCGCACCCCCAAGGCCGAGACGGCGGACCGGCTGGGCCGCGTGGCACGTCTGATGGGGCTTGAGGCGCTGCTGGACCGCAAGCCCGCGCAACTGTCGGGCGGCCAGCAACAGCGTGTGGCGCTGGCCCGCGCGGTGATCTCGGAACGCCCGGTGTGCCTGATGGACGAGCCGCTGTCGAACCTCGACGCCAAGCTGCGCGCCGAGATGCGGGCAGAGATCCGGGCGCTTCAGCGCAGGCTCGGGCTGACGATGGTCTATGTCACCCATGATCAGGTCGAGGCGATGACGATGGCCGACCGGATCGTGCTGATGAACGCCGGGCGCGTGGAACAGACCGGCACGCCGGAAGAGATCTACGCCGAGCCCGCCACCACCTTCGCCGCCCGTTTCATCGGCAGCCCGCCGATGAACCTTGTGCCTGCCGCCGCCCTTGGCCTGCCGGGCGACGCCGTGGCGGGGCTGCGGCCCGAGGATATCCACATCGCCGCCGACGGCGTGGCCGCCCGCATCATCAGCGCCGAATACCTTGGCGCCGACCTGCTGGTGACGCTTGGCCTTGGCACCGCGCGGGTGATCCTGCGCCAGCCCGCCCGCGCCGGGCTGCCCGCCGGCCCCGAGGTGCGGCTGGCCTGGGTGGCCGACGCGCTCCGCCTGTTCGATGCCGCCACCGGCCGCGCGCTCGGCCCCGGCCCGACAATTCCGCAAGCCCCCGTTTCATCAGCCATGCAAGGATGCCCTTGATGACCCTGTTCCGACTGACCCGACAGCTTGGCGGCGCCGCCGTCGCGGCGCTGCTGGCCGCGCAGCCCGCGCTGGCCGTCAACCTGCAGTTCTTCTTCCCGATCGCCGTGGGGGGTGCTGCCGCCGACACGATCAAGGCGCTGACCGACGAATACATGGCCGCGCACCCCGACGTGCATATCGAGCCGGTCTATACCGGCAGCTACACCGACACGATCGCCAAGGCGATCACCGCCTCCAAGGGCGGCAACCCGCCCCAGTTGGGCGTGATCGGCGCGGCCGAGATGTTCAACCTGATCGACGAGGACATGATCGTGCCGTTCGACGACTACGTCTCGGACCAGGACAAGAAGGACTGGCTGGGCGGCTTCTACCCGGCATTCATGGCCAACAGCCAAGCCTTCGGCAAGACCTGGGGCATTCCGTTCCAGCGTTCGACTCCGGTGATGTACTGGAACAAGGACGCCTTCAAGAAGGCCGGTCTCGACCCCGAGCACGCGCCTGCAAGCTGGGACGAGATGGTCGCCGACGCGCAGAAGCTGACAGTCCGCGATGCCGGCGGCAAGGTCACGCAATGGGGCCTGCGCATCCCGACGGCGGGCTTCCCCTACTGGTTGTTCCAGGGGCTGGCGATCCCGAACGACGCGACGCTCGGGGCCGCCGATGGCAAATCGGTCGCCTTCAACAGCCCGGCCTCGGTCGAGGCGGCACAGTTCATGCTGGACCTGACCACCAAGGACAAGGTGATGGAGCCCGGCACGCTGGATTGGGGCGCCACGCCCAAGGCGTTCTTCGAGGGCAACGCGGCGATCATCTGGACCACCACGGGCAATCTGACCAACATCACCCAGAACGCGCCGTTCCCGTTCGGCGTGGCGATGCTGCCCGCGAAACAGCACCTCGGCGCGCCGACCGGCGGCGGCAACTTCTACCTGTTCAAGGCCTCGTCGGATGAGCAGAAGAAGGCGAGCGTCGACTTCGTGAAGTGGATGACCGCGCCCGAGCAGGCGGTGAAGTGGACGATGGCCACCGGCTATGTCGCGCCGCGCCCGGAAGACTGGACCATCCCGGCGATGCAGGACTACGTGAAGAAGGTTCCGGGTGCGCTCGTCGCCCGCGACCAGTTGCAGTATGCGGGGTCTGAACTGACGGTCTACCAGAACGCGCAGGTGACGCAGATCCTGAACGACGCGCTGGAGGCGATCATGTCGGGTCAGGCCGAGCCGAAGGCGGCGCTGGACGGCGCGCAGGCGAAGGCGACCGCGATCCTCGCGCAGTATCAGTAACCCCAAGGGGGCCGGGCGACCGGCCCCCTTTCCCCACACGGAAGACCAATGCGCCGCGAAACCATCCATGCCTGGCTGATGCTGCTGCCTGCCCTCACGGTGCTGGCGGCCTTCATGCATGTGCCCGCGGTCGAGACGATCATCGCCTCGTTCTTCTCGACGCCGCGCGGGCTCCGGCCCGCGCATTTCGTCGGGATGGCGAATTACGAACGGATGTGGGCCGATCCGGTGTTCTGGCAGACGATGCGCAACAACCTGATCTACGGCGCGATCACCGTGCCGCTGTCGATGGGGCTGGCACTCTTGATGGCGCTGCTGGTGCAGGGCAAGGTGGCGGGGCGCGGCTTTCTGAGGATGGCGTTCTTCACGCCGACCGTGCTGCCGCTGATCGCCGTCGCCAATATCTGGATCTTCTTCTACACCCCCGGTTTCGGCCTGATCGACCAGATCCGCGGCCTCTTTGGCCTGCACCACTGGAACCCGCTGGGCACCGGCGACAGCGCGCTTTACGCGGTGGCGGCGGTGGCGGTGTGGAAAGAGGCTGGGTTCTTCATGATCTTCTACCTTGCCGCCTTGCAGACCATCCCGACACCTCTGATCGAGGCGGCGCAATTGGAAGGCGCGAACCGCTGGCAGATCTTCCGCCGGGTGACGCTGCCCTTGATCATGCCGACGACGCTGTTCATCTCGGTCAATGCGGTGATCGACGCGGTGCGGCTGGTGGACCACATCTTCCAGATGACCCAGGGGGGCCCGAACAACGCGACCTCGATCCTGTTCTACTACATCTACCGGGTCGGGTTTCAGTTCTGGGATACCTCTTACGCGGCAACGCTGACGGTGGTGATGATCGTGATCCTGTCGCTGGCGGCGCTGGGGCAGGTGTTCCTGCTCGACCGCCGGGTGCATTACAAATGAAGGGCGCGGATTGGCTGACCACCGTTGGCGGCTGGCTGCTGGCGCTTTTGTGGATCACGCCGCTGGCCTACGCGATCTGGACCGCCTTCCACCCTGCGGCCTACGAGACGCATTTCGACCTGCTGGCGCCGCTGACGCTGGAAAACTTCCCCGCCGCCTGGGTGCAGGCGCCCTTCGCGCGCTATTTCCTGAACACCGTCATCCTGGTCACCATGATCCTTGCGGTGCAACTGGTGCTGGGCACGTTCGCCGCCTTCGCCTTTGCCCGCCTGAAGTTCCCCGGCAAGAACGTCCTCTTCGCGCTGGTGCTGCTGCAACTGATGATCATGCCCGACGTGCTGCTGGTGGAAAACTACCAGACCATCCGCATCCTCGGGCTGACCGACTCGATCCTTGGCATCGGGCTGCCCTACATGGCCTCGGCCTTCTTCATCTTCCTGTTGCGCCAGACTTTCCTGCAGGTGCCGACCGAGCTTGACGACGCCGCGCGGATCGAGGGCGCCTCGCTCTTCACCCTGATCCGGCGGGTCTATGTGCCGCTGGCAAAGCCGACCTACATCGCCTTCGGCCTGATCTCGGTCTCGGCGCACTGGAACAATTACGTCTGGCCGCTGATCATCACCAATTCGGTCTCGGCCCGGCCGCTGACGGTGGGGCTGTCGATCTTCTCGGCGGCCGATAGCGGGGTGCACTGGTCGGTGATCAATGCGGCGACCCTGATGACCTCGGGGCCGCTGCTGATCGGGTTCCTGCTGTTTCAGCGCGCCTTCGTGCAAAGCTTCATGCGCGCCGGAATCAAGTGATCAGGCGTTGAGTGCCCGCGCCAGCCGGTTCTGCCGTTCGATCACGCGCGGCAGATCGAGCGTCGCCACCTGCCCCTCGCGCACCACGCGGCGGCCTTCGACCAGCAGATCGCGCACCCGCATCGGCCCGGCGAGCAAGAGCGCGACCGGATCCCACGATCCCGCGCTTTCCACCCCCGACACATCCCAGATTGCGATGTCGGCGCGCTTGCCGGGCTCCAATGATCCGCAATCGTCGCGGCCCAGCACACGGGCGCCGCCCAGCGTCGCAATCTCCAGCGCCTCGCGGGCCGACATCGCATCGGCGCCGCGCGCGACGCGCTGCAACAGCATCGCCTGCCGCGCCTCGGCCACCAGGTTCCCGGCGTCATTCGAGGCCGAGCCATCGAGGCCAAGCCCCACCTTCACGCCCGCATCCCGCATTGCCCGCACCGGCGCGATGCCGGAGCCAAGGCGGCAATTCGAACAGGGGCAATGCGCCACCCCGGTGCGCGAGCGGGCAAACAGCGCGATTTCCGAACCATCCAGCTTCACGCAATGGGCGTGCCAGACATCGTCGCCGGTCCAGCCAAGGTCTTCGGCATATTGCCCCGGCCGACAGCCGAACTGCGCCAGGCTATAGGCGATATCCTCGTCATTCTCGGCCAGGTGGGTGTGCAGCATCACGCCCTTGTCGCGCGCCAGCAGCGCCGCATCGCGCATCAGGCCGCGGCTGACCGAGAACGGCGAACAGGGCGCCACGCCGACGCGCACCATCGCCCCCGGTTTGGGGTCGTGGAAACGGTCGATCACCCGGATGCAATCCTCCAGGATCGCGGCCTCCTGCTCCACCAGCCCATCCGGCGGCAGCCCCCCCGCGCTTTCGCCGATCGACATCGCGCCCCGCGTCGGATGAAAACGCAGCCCGATTTCCCCGGCCGCCGCGATGGTGTCATCCAGCCGTGACCCGTTGGGAAACAGGTAAAGGTGATCCGAGGTCAGCGTGCAGCCCGTCAGCGCCAGTTCCGCCAGCCCGATCAGCGCCGAGGTGTGCATCTCGTCCGGGCCGAACTTCGCCCAGATCGGGTAAAGCGTCTTCAGCCAGCCGAACAGCAGCGCATCCTGCCCGCCCGGCACCGCCCGCGTCAGCGTCTGGTAAAGGTGGTGATGCGTGTTCACCAATCCCGGCGTCACCACGCACCCCGTCGCCAGAAGCACCTCGCCGGTGGTGGCAAGCCCCTGCCCCACCGCCGCGATCACGCCGTCACGGATCAGCACGTCGCCGCCCGCAATCTCGGCGCGCGCGCCATTCATCGTCACGACGCTGGTCGCGCCGCGGATCAACATCTCGGTCATCGGACATCTCCACATGGGCCATCGCCCCCTTCGGCCCTCGTGGAACCCGGCCGACAGAAGGGAGCGCAAGGACTCGGCCAACCGGGACAATACCAAAACTGCCCGCACTGAGGCAACGCCCCGCCGCCCATTCTTCTTGGCAAAAATACTCCCGCCGGAGGCGCCTTGCGCCGCGCCGCCTCAGGGTGCGCGCGACAGGACCGCCAGCGCCGCCGCGTGAACCGGAGCGTTGGCGGCGGCCAGCACACGCCCGCCCTGATGCGCGGCCCCCCCCTGCCAGTCGGTCACGATGCCACCCGCCGCCTCGATCACCGCGATCGGGGCCTGAATGTCATAGGCCTGCAACCCGGCTTCGACGACCAGATCGACCTGCCCGAGTGCGATCAGCGCATAGGCGTAGCAATCCATCCCATAGCGGGTCAGCCGCACCTGCGCCGACAGCGCATGGAAAGCCGCGCCCTCGTCCGCCGTGCCGACCTCGGGGAAGGTGGTGAACAGGATCGCTTCGGCCAGCGGGCGGGGGGCGCGCGTCGCCAGCCGCCGCCGCCCCTGCGGGCCGTCAAGCCGGGCCTGCCCGAAGCCGCCGAGGAAGCGCTCGCCGATATAGGGCTGGTCGATGATGCCGAGGACCGGGCCGCCTGCGTCCGACAGCGCGATCAGCACCCCCCAGGTCGGCGTGCCGCTGAGGTAGCCGCGGGTGCCGTCGATCGGGTCGAGCACCCAGGTCAGCCCGCTGGTGCCGGGTGCCGCGCCCATTTCCTCGCCCAGAATGGCATCCTGCGGGCGGCGGGCGGTGATCAGGCGGCGCATCGCCGCCTCGGCCGCGCGGTCGGCGATGGTGACGGGGTCGAACCGCGCCGCCTCCTTGCTGTCGGCCGTCAGGCCGGCGCTGCGGAAATGCGCCAGCGTGGCTTTCCGCGCCACATCGGCCAGATCCTCGGCCAGCGCCAGCAGCGCGCCGCGCTCGTCATCGGAAAGTTCGGTCATCGGTCGCCCCCGGCCTGTCGCTGCCCTGCGGTAGCGGCGGCCGGGGGCCCGGTCAAGTCGGTGGCGGTCAAGTCGGCCCCGGTCAGGCGGCGGCGGTCAGGCGGCGTCGCTCAGCACGCGGGCGAGGTCGAACAGGCGGCGGCGCTGATGTTCCGGGATCGCGTAGTAGGACCGGACCAGTTCCAGCGCTTCCTTGTCGGCGAGAATGTCGCCCTCGACCACCGGCTGCCCCTCGCGCGCGGCGTCGATCCCCTCGAAGAAGAAGCTGATCGGCACACCCTCGGCATCGGCGATGTCCCACAGCCGCGAGGCGCTGACGCGGTTCATCCCGGTCTCGTATTTCTGGATTTGCTGGAACTTGATCCCGACCTTGTCGGCAAGTTGCTGCTGGGTCATGCCGATCATCCAGCGGCGATGGCGGATGCGCTTGCCGACGTGGGCGTCTACCGGGTGCTTCATGTCTTCCTCTTCACGTTGAACTTGGGTCCGAGTGTGCTCGTGACGCGTTGAAGCACGAAGCGTGCCAACTCTTGGAGACCTGTCGAAAGAGACAGGTGAAATTCTTTTCCGAAACAGTGGCTTGTCTAAAAGGACAAGTCCATCCCGCGGCCAAGGCACGGGAATCAGGGGGCCTGGCACTCTTCTTGGCGGCGAGTGATTCGATGGGCCGCGCCGCCGTCGCATAAGGGAAAGCGGCTTTGCAGAATGCAACGCCTCGGCGCGGCCGATCTGCGCATTTTGCAACGACCGGCGACCCGCTGGCCTTCTGTGCCCGCTCGCCCTATCACGATCGGATCAACGGAGGATCCCATGCGCGCCTATCAGATCGACCGATACGGAGAACCCGCCACCCTGCGCGATCTCGCCACGCCGGAACCCGGACCGGGCGAGGTGCGGCTGCGGATCGCCGCCTGTGGGTTGAACTTCGCCGACCTGCTGATGCTGAAGGGCGAATATCAGGAACGCCCGCCCCTGCCGATGACGCCGGGGATGGAGGTTGCGGGCACGGTCGAGACGCTGGGGCCGGGCGTCGCGGGCCCCGCCCCCGGCACCCGCGTTGCCGCCTTCGCCGGGGCGGGCGGCCTGGCCGAAGCGGGCTGCTTTCCCGCCGCGCGCTGCGTCGCCCTGCCCGCGGGCATGAGCTTCACCGAGGCGGCGGCGTTTCAGGTCGCCTATTCCACCAGCCATGTCGCGCTGGCACATCGCGCACACCTGAAACCGGGCGAGACCCTGCTGGTGCTGGGGGCGGCGGGCGGCGTCGGGCTGACGGCGGTGGAGATCGGCCGCCTGATGGGCGCGCGGGTGATCGCGGTGGCGCGCGGCGCCGACAGGCTGGCGGTGGCGGCGGCGGCCGGGGCGCATCATCTGATCGACAGCGAGACCGCCGATCTGCGGGCCGAGTTGAAGGCGCTTGGCGGGGTCGATGTCGTCTATGACCCGGTCGGCGGCGATGCCTTCCTGACCGCGCTGCGGGCGACGCGGCCCGAGGGGCGGCTGATCACCATCGGCTATGCCAGCGGCACGGCGCCGCAGATTCCGGCGAACCTGCTGCTGGTGAAGAACCTGACGGTGATCGGGCTTTACTGGGGCGGCTACCTGACGTTCCGGCCCGAGGTCATCGCCGACAGCCTTGCCACGCTCTTTGGCTGGTACGCCGAGGGCAAGCTGAAGCCGCATCTCAGCCACGTCCTGCCGCTCGATCGCACCGACGAGGCGCTGGAGTTGCTACGCTCGCGCCGCTCCACCGGCAAGGTCGTGGTCACGATGGGCTGAGGGCAGGCGCGGGGCGCGGACCGCGTCGCGGATCATCGCGGCCAGCGCCTCGACCGCCGGGCCGTGGCTGGGGTCGGCGACGTAAAGGTTGATCTTGGTGCGGGCAAGGTCGGGCAGCGCTCCACCATGCGGAATGCGCTCGACATAACGCGGCTCGGCACCCGCCACCAGCGCGTGAACGGCAAGGTCGGCGCTGACGCTGGCCTCGATCGACCGGGTCGAGTCGGACTCGACCGCCATCACCCAGGGGATGCCGGCGCGGTCCAGCGCCTCCTGCACCCCGACGCGGAAGATGCAGTTGTGCTCGAACGCCAGCGGCAGCGGTCGCTGTTTCCAGGCGCTTCCCCCCGGCGCGCCGATCCAGACCAGCGCCACCTCGGCCAGCGTCTCGCCCTCGACGCCGCAGAAATCCTCGGTGGTCAGGATGATGTCGGCATCACCGCGCGCGAACAGCCCCTTGAGCCGCCGCGTGTAGGACGACACCAGCGTCACCCGCACCCGCGGATAGTCGCGCGCGAATTTCTGCAACACGGTCGGGATCGCCGGGTAGACGATATCGGCGGGCACCCCCAGCACGATCTCGCCGACATAGGCCTGATGCGTCAGCCGGGCGATCGCTTCGTCGTTCAGGGCCAGCATCCGGCGGGCATAGCCCAACATCTGCTCGCCCGCCGCCGTCAGCGCGACGCCGCGCCCCGAACGATCCAGCAGTTGCAGATCGAGCGCCTCTTCCAGCCGCTTGAGCTGCATCGACACCGCCGATTGCGTCAGGTTCAGGAACCCCGCCGCCCGCGTCACCCCGCCCGCATCGGCGACGGCCACGAAAGAGCGCAGCGAGGTCAGGTCGAGATTGCGCGTCATATCACATATCCTGATGCTACACGTCAAAAGCATTCATTTTACAAATGAACCAGAAGAGCGCACAAAGATCAAGAAGAGTGATGGGGGAACTGTGCCCGATCACCGAATCTGAAGGAGTACGATCATGTTCACCTCGGTCCACACCGCCTCGGCCACCCTGCACCGGCTGTCGGCTCCGCGCCGGGCGGGCCTGTTCACGCGCCTGATGGCCGCGCAGCGTCAGCGCCGCGAGCTTTCGGCGCTTGCGATGCTGGAGGATCGTCTGCTTGACGACATCGGCCTGACCCGCGCCGACGCGCTGGTCGAAGCGCAGCGTCCGTTCTGGGATGCGCCCGCTCACTGGCGTGTCTGAGACGCATTCGACACCATCGGCCCGATTCCCACGCGCGGCGCTTGAAAAGGGCGCCGCGCTTTCCGATATTGACCGCAAGGGGACGCCCGTCAGGGCGGCCCCATCGGAATGTGACATGGAGGCGACTCATGGCTGACTACGAAACGATCCGCCCGGCTGGCGCAGGCGCGCGCGGCTTGCGAATCGACGAGGGGCTGCGGGCCCATATGAACAAGGTCTACGGGCTGATGTCCGTGGCGATGGTGGTAACCGGCATCGTGGCCTACACGGTGAGCAGCAACGCACAACTGATGCAGGCGATCTTCGGCTCGCCGCTGCGTTGGGTGGTGATGTTCGCGCCGCTGGTGGTGGTGTTCGGCTTCAGCGCGATGATCAACCGGATGTCCTACGCCACCGCGCAGGCCGTGTTCTTCGTCTACGCCGCGCTGATGGGGCTGTCGCTCAGCTTCATCTTCCTGGCCTACACCGGGATCTCGATCGCGCAGGTCTTCCTGGTCACCGCGATCACCTTCGGCGGGCTCAGCCTCTACGGCTACACCACCAAGCGCGATCTGAGCGGCATGGGCACCTTCATGATGATGGGTGTGATCGGCCTGATCGTCGCCTCGGTGGTGAACATCTTCCTGCAATCCTCCGCGGTGATGTTCGCCGTCTCGGTGCTGGGCGTGCTGATCTTCGCGGGCCTGACCGCCTATGACACGCAGAACATCAAGTCGATGTATGTGCAGATGGCGCAGGGCGGCGACCGCGAGTGGCTGGGCAAGTCCGCCATCATGGGCGCGCTGCAGCTTTACCTCGATTTCCTCAACATGTTCATGTTCCTGCTGCAATTGATGGGCAACCGGAACTGATCACGCGAACCGCCGCAACGGACCGGGCCGGGGGAAACCCCGGCCCGTTTTGTTTGGGGGTGGAAGGCAGGTCGGGCGGGCGGCCACCCCCAAATGAAAAAGGCCGCGCCCAGCGGCACGGCCCGTTCATCGCAAGGGGGGCAGATCCTACTTGATCTTGCCTTCCTTGTATTCGACGTGCTTGCGCACGACGGGGTCGTATTTCGTCACGGCCATCTTGTCGGTCATCGTGCGGGCGTTCTTCTTGGTCACGTAGAAGTGCCCGGTGCCCGCCGAAGAGTTCAGACGGATCTTGATCGTCGCCGGCTTCGCCATGAAAGTCTCTCCTGCAGCCGGGGGCGGGCCCCCGGTGAAATCCTTGAAGCCCGCCTTTTACCCAGCCCCGGCGCGGAGTCAACCGCAAAAACCGGACGGGCGGGGTTCAGGCGCCCAGCGGCGCCCGGCCCTGCGCCGCATGCAGCGCATCGCGCGTGGCGGGGTCGATCCCCAGCGCCTCGGCAAGCTGGCGCAGGAAGGCGCGCTCGCCGTCACTGTCGACGGTGATGCCCATCAGCGCCGACGAATAGACCTGCGACGCCATCGTCGACCGGGTCTCGCTCACCAGCCCGGCAAGGTCCAGCGGGCGCGCCATCTCGGCCTTCACGAAGTCCAGTTCCTCGGGCGAGGCGCCGACGAGGTGGCTCAGGATGCGCGCCTGTTCGTCGGGGTCGATCT
The DNA here is from genome assembly GCF_964715405.1 of Solirhodobacter sp. Classification (NCBI taxonomy): domain Bacteria; kingdom Pseudomonadati; phylum Pseudomonadota; class Alphaproteobacteria; order Rhodobacterales; family Paracoccaceae; genus Solirhodobacter; species Solirhodobacter sp. The sequence continues at coordinate 26,868 of NZ_CBAICG010000002.1, forward strand.
CGCCGTCGGCCTTGGCGGCCTGGATCATCGCGCGGATCATCAGCCGGGCGTTCGCCTCGGCCATCTCGGACGCAGGGCCGCCCCCGGTCAGGGCGTGCATCATGTCGGCCATCATCCCGCTGCCTGCGGTCGCGGTGCCGCCGAGCGTGGCGAACAGCCCGCCAAGGCCCGCCTGCGTTGCACCCGCGGGGGCCGCGGTGAAGCCGCCCATCTGCGCCATCGCGTTGCGCATCAGGCCGGCGCCGCCCGGAAGGCCCATCTTCTCGGCCATGCCGTCCAGCGTGTCGGCCAGCCCGCCCGGCGCGCCTGCGGCCTTCATCATGGCGTCGAAGCCGCCCGATTTCTGATACTGCGCAAGCCCCTTGGCCGCCGCGAAGCCCACCGCCAGCGTTGCCAGTGTCCGCATGAAACTCATCGCACCCTCCCGGTCTTGCGGGGCCGATGATATCGCCGGTCGCCCTGCGGGCAGGGCGACATGTGGATCGGTCGGCGGAATGCCGCCGATGGGGGAAGATGCGCGGATGGCCTGTAAGCCGGATTCTGTGCCAGGGCCGAAGCCCCTTCCGACGACCATTCCTCTAGGCCCGCCGTTACCGACGCGCTCGAGCTGCCAACCCGGACCCCTGGGCTGAAGCATCCCTGCCGGGCCCCGGATCAAGTCCGGGACAGGCGTGGGGCCCCTATTCGGCATTGCTCCAGGTGGGGCTTGCCGTGCCGGTCCTGTTGCCAGTCCCGCGGTGGGCTCTTACCCCACCGTTTCACCCTTGCCACGACCGAAACCGTGGCGGTCTGTTCTCTGTGGCGCTTTCCCTCGGGTTACCCCGGCCGGGCGTTACCCGGCACCTTTGCCTCATGGAGTCCGGACTTTCCTCGCGCGTCTTGCGACGCCCGCGGCCGTCCGGCCATCCGCGCGAGGGCAGCCTTAGGCGTTCGCCCCGACGCGGTCAATGCCGAAGCGGCGCGCCAGATCGGCCGCCGCGCCCGCGTCGTGGCGGTCGACCGGGCCGGACGCCCAGGGCCGGAACCGCAGCCGGAACGCACTAAGGAGCGTGGCGTCGTCCACCTCGGCCGGATAGCCGAAGGCGCGCGCCTCGGCCGCAAACCCGGCCGGATCAGCCTCGCCTTCCGCGGGCCAGACCGACAGGCCGCCAAGCGCCAGCCGCCGCCAGTCGAAGCGCGCGCCGGGGTCGATCTTGCGCGCGGGGGCCATGTCGGAATGGGCGATGACGCCTTCGGGCCGGATGCCCCAGCGGCCCATCAGCCCCGCCAGCAGCGCCTCCAGCGCCGCCATCTGCGGCTCGGGGAACGGGTGGCGCGCGGTATTGACCAGTTCGATCCCGATGGAATGCGAGTTCACGTCGCCCCGCCCGCGCCACGAGCCCGCCCCGGCGTGCCAGGCGCGCTTGTCCTCGGCCACCAGCGCCAGCACCGTGCCATCGGTGTCGATGACGTAGTGCGACGAGACCTCGGCCACCGGGTCGCACAGCAGCGCCAGCGCGGCTGCGGCACTCGCCATCCCGGTGTAGTGCAACACGATCAGATCAGGACGCGCGCCGCCACGGCGTTCGCCGAAGTTCGGCGACGGATGGGCGATCAGGCGCACATCGCCCCTTACTGCGAGGCCTTGCGGAACGGCGCCGGATCCCAGTCGCAGGCAAAGCCGTCACCGTCGGGGTCGATCCCCAGCGAATCGCGCCCCGGCCCGCCCGCCTTCAGGAACGCCATCTGCGCCAGATCGGGCGAGGTGTAGCGCGCGCAGGCGTGCAGGTAGGCGTCATGACCGAAGATGTTGATCCGCTCATAAAGCTTGTGACCCACGGAGTTCGTCGTGCTCAGCGCGTATTCGGCCAGGTTCGGGCCATCGCTCGACGGGCGCGGCGGCAATGGCTGCGGGTTGATCACCTGATACTGGGCACGCTGCTGGGCCAGACGCTGAGCGTCCTGCTGGATCGACACGCGCGATTTGACGGCGTTGAAATCCTGTTCGTCCGAGATGCTCGCGCGGTTTTCCGTCGGCGCGGGTGGCACCAGCTTTCCGTTCGCGTCGTATTCCAGATTGCTGTGCATCTCGGCGATCCCGGCGGGCGCGTCGCCGCGCGGCCGGTTCGGGTCTTCCGGGTTGCTCGCGTCGCCCATCGGCGCGGGGCTGTTCGGCTGCGCGCCGGTGTCGCCCGGCTGAGCCTGGCCGAGCGTGCCCGCGTCCGCCCGTTTCAGATAGTCGCCATAGGTTCCGCCCGCGGCCGAGTCCGGCACCTGCTGAGAACAACCCGCCAGTGCGAGCGCCGCCAGAACCGGAATGATCATTCGCATTGTTATTGCCCTGCCCAACCCACGAACGCGCCCATTACCACCATTTTGACGGTTTGGAAACGAAACCTGCGGCTTGTTCCAGAACGTATGCGTGATTCAGCAGGTCGCCCTCTTCCCACGGCCTGCCAATCAGTTGCAGCCCCAGCGGCAGCCCCTTGCCATCCAGCCCGGCCGGAACCGAGATGCCCGGCAGCCCGGCCAGGTTCACCGTCACGGTGAAGACGTCGTTGAGGTACATCTGCACCGGGTCGGCATCCGCCATTTCGCCCAGGCCGAAGGCCGAGGACGGGGTGGCGGGCGTCAGGATCGCGTCGATCCCGGCGGCAAAGGCGAGTTCGAAGTCGCGCTTGATCAGCGCGCGGACCTTGCGGGCGCGGTTGTAATAGGCGTCGTAGAACCCGGCGCTGAGCACATAGGTGCCGATCATGATGCGCCGCTGCACTTCCTTGCCGAAGCCTTCGGCACGGGTCTTTTCGTACATCTCGGTGATGCCGTCGCCCTGCCCCAGCTTGGCGCGGTGGCCGTAACGCACCCCGTCATAGCGGGCGAGGTTCGACGACGCCTCGGCCGGCGCGATGACGTAGTAGGCGGGCAGCGCGTATTTGGTGTGCGGCAGCGAGATATCCACGATCTCGGCGCCCGCATCCTTCAGCATCGCGGCGCCATCGGCCCAAAGGCGTTCGATCTCGGCGGGCATCCCGTCCATGCGGTATTCGCGCGGCAGGCCGATCTTGCGGCCGCGGATGTCGCCGGTCAGCGCCGCCTCGAAATCCGGCACCGGGATCGCGGCGCTGGTCGAGTCCTTGCCGTCCTCGCCCGCCATCGCGCCCAGCATGATCGCGGCGTCGCGCACCGTCTTGGTCATCGGCCCGGCCTGATCCAGCGACGAGGCGAAGGCGACGATGCCCCAGCGGCTGACGCGGCCATAGGTCGGCTTGATGCCGACGATGCCGGTAAAGGCGGCGGGCTGGCGGATCGAGCCGCCGGTATCGGTGCCGGTCGCGCCCAGGCAGAGGTCGGCCGCCACCGCGCTAGCCGAACCGCCCGATGATCCGCCCGGCGTCAGCGGCGTGGTGTCGTTGCCGCGCCGCCAGGGGTTCACCACGTTGCCGTAGCACGAGGTTTCGTTCGACGAGCCCATCGCGAACTCGTCCATGTTCAGCTTGCCCAGCATCACCGCGCCCGCCGAAAACAGCTTCTGCGTGACGGTGGATTCGTACTCGGGCCGGAAGCCGCGCAGGATGTTGGAGGCCGCCTGCGAGGGCACCCCCCTGGTGCAAAAGAGATCCTTGATGCCCAGCGGGATGCCGCACATCGCGGGCGCCTCGCCCGCCTTCAGCCGCGCATCCGCCGCCCGCGCCTGATCCAGCGCGATCTCGGGCGTCTTGTGCACGAAGGCGTTCAGCCCGTCGGCGGCGTCCATCGCCGTCATGCAGGCCATCGTCAGATCGACCGCAGTCGCCTCGCCCGCCCGCAGCGCGTCGCGCGCGGCGGCGATGGTCAGTTCGTTCAGCCCACTCATTCAACCACCTTCGGCACCGCAAAGAACCCCGCCCGCGCGTCGGGCGCGTTCGACAATATCTGTTGCTGGATGCCGCCATCCGTCACCACATCCGCCCGCCGCTTCAGCCGCATCGGGGTGACGCTGGTCATCGGCTCGATCCCCGTCACGTCGACCTCGTTGAGCTGCTCCATGAAGGTCAGGATGCCCGACAACTCGCCCGCCAGCGCGGGTAGGTCGGCCTCGTCGACGCGGATGCGCGCCAGATGCGCCACACGCCGCGCGGTGTCGATGTCGATGGACATGGGTTCGCTCCTTCGGACGGTCCGGGATCGTTTAACGATGCGGCGCGGGCGCTGCAAGCATCTGGCGGCGCAGCGCCTCGATCATCCAGCCCAGCATCAGGGCGTTCAGGAGGTGCCACAGGAAATGCGTGCCGGTCGGCCAGCGCGAGCACAGCGGCAGGTCCACCGCCCGCGCCGCGATGGAAAGGCTCAGGATCAGCGCGCCCAGCGCCATGTTCGCGGCAAAGGCCGGTGCCCGACGGGCGAGAGCAGCGGCATAAAGCAGGATCAGCAGCGCCACCGGCGCATAGCCAGCCGAGGAGCCAAGCGCGGGGATCAAGTGCCCGAACAGCACCGCCGCCCCGGCCGCCCAGGGGAAGAAGAGCGCCACGCCGACCCCGGCTGCTGCGCGGCCGAGGTGCCAGACCCCGCGATTGACCGCCCAGAGGTAAAGCAGGATGAACCCGAGGATCGGCAGCACGTCGGCGAGCCCGGCCCAGCGTTCGGCGACGGTGTGAAAGAGGCCGGAGCCGAGGCCGATGGCGATGAGCACGGCGCAGAGCGCCCGGCCGTAAGGTATCCCCCGGACGCGCGGCCACATCAGCGCCGCCGCCAGCAGGAACGCCAGATTGGTGACCGCGTTCAGCGGTTCCGACCAGAGCCCCGGCCCCAGCCGTTCACAATATCCGTTGACCGGATCGAACCAGTCCATTTCCTTCGCCCGCCTCTGCCCTACACTTGGCGCAGTCAATCACAGGAGACTTGCCATGAACATCATCTGGCTCGGCCATTCCGGCTTTCGCATCGAGATCGAGGGCGCCGTGCTGCTCGTCGATCCCTGGCTGACCGGCAACCCGATGTTCCCCGCCGCCCGCCGCGCCGAGGCGATTGCGGGGGCGACGCATGTGCTTGTCACCCACGGGCATTTCGACCACAGCGCCGACGGCCTCGTCGTCGCCAAGGAACTGGGGATTCCGCTGGTCGGCACCTATGACCTGATCGGCTGGTGGGAGGCCAAGGAAGGCATCAAGGGCATCGGCTTCAACAAGGGCGGCACGATTGACCTGAACGGGGCGAAGGTGACGCTGGTGAACGCCTGCCATTCGTCCTCGGTCGCGGGGCCGGACGGCGCGCCGATCTATGCCGGGCACGAGGCCGGGTTCATGATCGCGGGCGAGGGCCACACGATCTACCTGTCGGGCGACACCGACGTGATGGCCGACATGGGCGTGTTCAACGCGCTGCACACGCCCGATATCGGCATCCTGTCGGCGGGGGGCCATTTCACGATGGACATGAAGCGGGCGGCCTATGCCTGCAAGACGTTCTTCGCCTTCAAGACGGTGATCCCCTGCCACTACCGCACCTTTCCGCTGCTGGAACAGAACGCCGATGTGCTGAAGGCGGCGCTGCCGGGGGTGGATGTGATCGAGCCGCAGGTGCTGGAGGCGATCACGATCTGACGCGGGAGCGAGCGGGGGTTTTGCACCCCCGCACCCCCGCAGGATATTTTCAAACGGAAGATGAGGGGCGCGGCTCAGTCGCGCCTCGCGGCGAAGAATTCCTTGAGGAGGGCGGCGGATTCCTCTGCGCCGATGCCATCGTAGACCTCCGGCGCATGGTGGCTCTGCGGGTGGGCAAAGACGCGCGGGCCCTGCGCCACGCCACCGGATTTGGGGTCGGCGGCGCCGTAGTAAAGCCGGGCGATGCGGGCCTGGCTGATGGCGGCGGCGCACATCGGGCAGGGTTCCAGCGTGACGTAGAGGCTGTAGCCGGGCAGGCGTTCCGAGCCCGCGGCAGCGCAGGCTTGGCGGAGCGCCAGGATTTCGGCGTGGGCGGTCGGGTCGGCCAGTTCGCGAGTGCGGTTGCCGGCGCGCGCCACGATGCGGCCGTCGGGGGCGACGATGACGGCACCGACCGGCACCTCGCCACGCGCACCTGCGGCGCGGGCTTCGGCGAGGGCGGCCTGCATGGGACTGGTGAAGGGGCTCATACGCCTCGTGATGCCGCGCGCCCTGCGCCCGCGCAAGCCCGCTTTCGCTGAGCGCGGTTTGGCGCTAGGAACGAGGCATGGACAAGACAGACAAAGACGGCGAGCGGATCGCCAAGGTGCTGGCGCGCGCGGGCGTGGCCTCGCGGCGCGAGGCGGAGCGGATGATCGAGGCGGGCCTGGTCGCGGTGAACGGCAAGGTGATCGCCAGCCCCGCGCTGAACGTGTCGCCGACCGACCGGGTGACGGTCGAGGGCAAGCCGCTGGCGGCGAAGGAGCCCGCGCGGCTGTGGCTTTACTACAAGCCGCTGGGCCTGGTGACCTCGGAAGCCGACGAGAAGGGCCGCGACACGGTGTTCGACAACCTGCCGCCGGAGCTGCCGCGGGTGATGTCGGTCGGGCGGCTGGACCTGAACTCCGAAGGGCTGTTGCTGCTGACCAACGACGGCGATCTGAAGCGGCGGCTGGAACTGCCCTCGACCGGCTGGCTGCGCAAGTACCGGGTGCGGGTGAACGGGCGGCCCGACGACGCGGCGCTGGAGCCGCTGCGGCGCGGGCTGGTGGTGGACGGCGAACGGTTTCAGGCGATGACGGTATCGCTCGACCGCCAGCAGGGCGCCAATGCCTGGCTGACGGTCGGGCTGCGCGAGGGCAAGAACCGCGAGATCCGGCGGGCGATGACGGCGGTCGGCATGGTGGTGAACCGGCTGATCCGGATCAGCTACGGGCCGTTCCGGCTGGGCGAGATGGAGCCGGGCGCGGTGGAGGAGGTCAAGCCGCGCGTGCTGCGCGATCAGCTTGGGCTGGCGCCGGAGGACCACGACACCGAGGCGCCGAAGCGGCGGCCAGTGCGCCCGGCGGCGACCGGGGGACCGGCGAAACCGCGCCGACCTGTAGGGACGCAGCTTGACGCGCCGCGCCGGTCAGGCGGACCCAAGGGCGCGGGCGTCGGCCCGAAAGGCGCAGGCGCCGCGCCGCGTGGTGGCGCCACGGGCCCCCGCGGCCCGGCAGCCCCGCGCCCCGGCAAACCGCGCCCGCCCCGCAAGGGGGAATGAGGCGCGGCTTTTCCCCCTTGAGGTGCTTCCGAACCGGCGCGCCATCGCCTATATTCCGCCCTGTCGGCTGAACTATCGCGAGAGGGTGCGGGGATGGGTGGCAATGGCTTGCAGAAGCTCGCGTTTTTCCTGCTGCTGGCGCTGATCGTCTATGTCGCCGTGACGGGGGGCGCCTGATGGCGGAACGGTTCGGCGGGAAATACAGCCCCGAAAACGCCCGCCCAAAGGGCGACGCGACGCCGCCGGGCCCGTTTCAGGGTCAGCGCCGCAGCCTTGCCGGGGGCCGGGTCAATGCGCTGTTCATCGTGCCGCTGATCTTCGCCGTGACCGGGTTCCGGCAGTCGCCGCTTGGCCTTGCGATCGACCTTGGCGCCTGCGGGCTGTTGCTGCTGGCGGCCTGGATGACGCGCGAGGGGCTTTTGGCCGAGGAGGCCTATGCCGCGCGCACCGTGGCGCGCCGCCCGGCGCTGCCGCGCAAGATCTTCGGCGCGGGGCTGACCGGGGCGGGGCTGGCGCTGGGCGGCTATCATCCCGGCGGCAGCCTGCTGGCCCCGGCGATCTTCGCGGTGCTGGGCGCCGGGCTGCACCTCGCGGCCTTCGGGGCGGACCCGCTGGCCGACAAGGGGCTGGCCGGGATCGACCCGGCCGAGACGGACCGGGTGGCCACCGCCGTGCAGGGGGCGGAAGCCTACCTTGCCGCGATGCAGGACGCGATCCGGCGGGCGGGCGACCGGGGCTTGTCGGATCATGTCGACCGCTTCATCGCGACCGCGCGGGTGATGTTTCGCCAGATCGAGGCCGACCCGCGCGACCTGACCGCGGCGCGGCGCTATCTGGGCGTCTACCTGATGGGCGCGCGCGATGCGACGATCGGCTTCGCCGACCTTTACGCGCAGCACCGCGACCCCGCCGCGCGCGACAAGTACGAGGCGCTGCTGCGCGACCTGGAGGGCAATTTCGCCTCGCAGAGCAAGGCACTGCTGGCCAATGACCAGATCAACCTCGACATTCAGATCGACGTGCTGCGCGAGCGGTTGCAGCAGGAGGGCGTGCGCCCCTGAGGCGCCGCCGGAACAGGGAAAGGACACCCGATGACCGACGAAACCACCCCCAGCGCCACGCCCGTGGCCGCAGCGATCGACGCCATGCCCGCCCTCCCGCTGCCCGCCGCCGAGGTGGTGGCGCTGGCGGCCGCCCCGGCCCCGGTGGCCGATGCGATCCGCCAGCGGATGGCCGAGATCGACGTGACCAACACGCAGTCGATCATCAACTTCGGATCGGCGGCGCAGGGCGAGTTGACCACCGTGTCCGCCGCCATGCTGGAGGATGTGAAGAACAAGGATGTCGGCCCGGCGGGCGACAGCCTGCAAAGCATCGTGGTGACGATCCGCGGCTTTTCGGCGACCGAACTGGAGCCGGGGCGGCAGCGGAGCTGGTGGGAACGGCTGACCGGCGGCGGCACCACGGTGGCGAAGTTTCTGGAACAGTTCGAGACGGTGCAGGCGCAGATCGACAAGATCACCAACGATCTGGACATGCACCAGCACAAGCTCCTGATCGACATCAAGGCGCTGGACGTGCTCTACGCCAAGACGCTGGGGTTCTATAATGAACTCGCGCTTTATATCGCGGCGGGCGAGGCGAAGCTGGGCGAACTGGACCAGAGCACGATCCCGGCCGCCGTGTCGGTCGCGGACAGTGCCGCCGAGGCCGACAAGATGCTCAAGGCGCAGGCCCTGCGCGATCTGCGCGCCGCGCGCGACGATCTGGAACGCCGGGTCTACGACCTGAAGCTGACGCGGCAGGTGACGATGCAGTCGCTGCCCTCGATCCGGCTGGTGCAGGAGAACGACAAGAGCCTGGTGACCAAGATCGGCTCGACGCTCGTCAACACCGTGCCGCTGTGGCAAAGCCAGTTGGCGCAGGCGGTGACGATCCAGCGCAGCCAGGACGCGGCGACGGCGATCAAGGGCGCCACCGACCTGACCAACGAGTTGCTGACGAAGAACGCCGAGACGCTGCAAACCGCCAACCGCGAGGTGCGCACCCAGATGGAACGCGGCGTGTTCGATATCGAGGCGGTGCAGAAGGCGAACGACACCCTGATCGCCACGATCAACGAAAGCCTGCAGATCGCCGACGAGGGCAAGGCAAAACGCGCCGCCGCCGAGGTGCAACTGGTGAAGATGGAGGCCGATCTGCGCGGCACTCTGGCCGCCGCCAAGGCGCATACGCCGACACCCGCTGCCGCGCCCGGCCCTGGCGCCGCGTGACCCGGCCATGACTCCGCCCCGGTCGCGCCCGCTGCCGCTTCTGGCGTTGCTGCTGGCCCTGTCGGGCTGCGGCGCGCCGATGGCGACGGACGGGCCGACCGTGGCGGACCGGTCGCCGGCCACGCCCGCCGCGCCGGCCGACACGCCCGCCAGCGCCGAAGTGCGCGCCTACTACACCCGGATGCAGCAGGCCGCGCTGTCGCGCGAGCTGCTGCGCACCGATGGCGGCGGGTCGGACACGCCCTATGACGCGCGCATCCTGGCCGCCAACTTCATGCGCATCGCGCTTTACGACGAATACACGCCCAGCAAGGCCGGCTACATCGACCGGGCCGAGCAAGACCCGATCCGCAAATGGGAAATGCCGGTCCGGATGCATCTGGAGTTCGGGCCGACCGTGCCGGAGGCCGAGCAGCAGGGTGACCGGGCCACCGTCGCCGCCTATGACGCGCGCCTGTCGCGGCTGACCGGGCTGCCGATCGGGCTGACCGACGACAGGCCCGACTTCAACGTCTTCGTGCTGACCGAGGATGAACGCCGCGCCTTCGGGCCGCGCCTGCGCGCGATGGTGCCGGGCATCAGCGAGGTCGCGGTGAAGACCTTCACCGACATGCCGCTGTCGATCTACTGCTTCGTGTTCAACTTCACGCCGCCCGGCAAATACACCTACTCCGGCGCGATCGCGATCGTGCGGGCCGAACTGCCCGACCTGATGCGCACCGCCTGCTATCACGAGGAACTGGCGCAGGCGCTTGGCCCGGCCAACGACAGCCCCGCCGCGCGGCCCTCGATCTTCAACGACGATCAGGAATTCGCCTATCTGACCACGCAGGATGCGCTGATCCTGCGGATGCTCTACGACCCGCGCTTCACGCCCGGCATGACCGCCCCCGAAGCCGAGCCGCTTGCGCGGGAGATTGCGCAAGAGCTGATGGCGGGCCACTCTTGACCCCGGCTGCGGCCGCGACTCACTGAAGGAGAGACGTCTTGGCACTGTTCAACTTTCTCGGCGGCGAGTTCATCGACGTCATCGCCTGGACCGACGACACCCGTGACACGATGGTCTGGCGGTTCGAGCGGCGCGGCAACGCGATCAAGTATGGCGCCAAGCTGACGGTGCGCGAAGGCCAGGCGGCGGTGTTCGTCAACGAAGGCCAACTGGCCGACGTGTTCACGCCGGGCCTCTACCAGTTGCAGACCAACAACATGCCGATCCTGACCACGCTGCAGCACTGGGACCACGGCTTCCAGTCGCCCTTCAAGGCCGAGGTCTATTTCGTCAACACGACCCGTTTCAACGACCAGAAGTGGGGCACCAAGAACCCGATCATCTGCCGCGACCCCGAGTTCGGCCCCGTCCGCATCCGCGCTTTCGGCACCTATTCGATGCGCGTGTCCGACCCCGGCACCTTCCTGAAAGAGATCGTCGGGACCGATGGCGAATTCACGTCGGATGAAATCTCGGACCAGATCCGCAACGTGATCGCGCAGGAATTCAGCCAGGTCATCGCCAAATCGAACATTCCGGTGCTGGACATGGCGGCCAACACCGCCGACCTCGGCAAACTGGTGACCACCGCGATCAACCCGACCATCGCCGCCTACGGGCTTATCCTGCCCGAGTTCTACATCGAGAACGTCTCGCTGCCCGAAGAGGTCGAGAAGGTGCTCGACAAGCGCACCTCTGTCGGGCTGGCGGGCGACCTGTCGAAGTATTCGCAGTTCTCGGCCGCCGAGGCGATGACCTCGTCGGCGGCGACGCCGAATTCCGGCATGGGCGCCGGCCTTGGCATGGGGATGGGCATGGGCATGGCGCAGCAGATGGCCGCCGGGCCCTGGGGCGCCGCGCCGCAGGCCGCTGCGCCTGCCGCCGCCGCCCCGGTGCCGCCACCGCCCCCGGCCGAACCGGTCTGGCACGTCGCCGCCAACGGGGCGACGACCGGGCCGTTCCCGCGCGCCACGCTGGCGCAGATGCTGGCCACCGGCAGTTTCGGACGCGACGCGCTGGTCTGGGCGCCTGGCTATGACGGCTGGAAACCGGCCTCGGGTGTTGCCGAGCTTGCGCCGCTTTTCGCCACCGTGCCGCCGCTCCCGCCCCCCCCGCCGCCGGGGCCCGGAGCCTGACGCGATGGCCGATACGGCAACGGATGTGCACTACAAGTGCGAGGCCTGCGGGGCGGAACTGACCTTCGCCCCCGGCCAGACGCAACTGGTCTGCGGCCACTGCGGCCATGCGCAGGCAATTCCGGGTGCCGCGAACGTGGCGCCCGACAGCATCGCGGAGCTCGACTACCTGAAGGCGGTCGCCAACACCCTGCCCGCCGCCGCGATGGAAACGGTGCGCACCGTCACCTGCCCGTCCTGCGGCGCGGCGTTCACGCTCGACCCGGCGGTGCACGCGGCGCAATGCCCGTTCTGCGCGACGCCCGTGGTGGCCGATACCGGCGACGCGCGGCAGTTCAAGCCGCAGGGTGTGGTGCCGTTCACGCTGACCGAGGCGCAGGCCCGGCAGGCGATGAGCGACTGGCTGGGCCGGTTGTGGTTCGCGCCGAACGGGTTGCAGGAATACGCCCGCAAGGGCCGCGCGCTGACCGGCATCTATGTGCCCTACTGGACGTTCGACGCCGACACGCTGTCACGCTATCAGGGCGAACGCGGCGAATACTGGTATGAAACGCGCACCGTCACCGTGCAGGTCAACGGCAAGACCGAACAGCGCCAGGAACAGGTGCGCCACGTCAACTGGTATCCGGTGTCGGGCACCGTGTCGCGGCAGTTCGACGACGTCCTGGTGATGGCTGCGCAAAGCCTGCCGCGCCGCTATGTCGACGGGCTGGAGCCCTGGACGCTGGCTGAACTGCGCGCCTATTCGACCGACTACCTCGCCGGGTTCCGGGCCGAGGGCTACACCGTCGGGCCGGAGGATGGCCACACCATCGCCCGCGCCCGCATGGACGCGGTGATCCAGGGCGACGTCCGGCGCGACATCGGCGGCGACGAACAGCGCATCTCGGCGGTGCAGACCCAGGCCAGCGCCGAGACGTTCAAGCACATCCTGCTGCCGATCTGGATGGCGGCCTACAAGTATGGCGGGAAAAGCTACCGCTTCGTGGTCAACGCGCAGACCGGCAAGGTGCAGGGCGAGCGGCCGTGGTCGAAGTGGAAGATCGGCTTTGCCGTGGTGCTGGGCCTGATCGTGGCGGGCGCGGCGGCCTACTACTACCAGAAGACGCATTGAGGGCCAAGCGGGGGCGCGTTGCCAGGCGGTTGACTCCGCCCCCGCCGCCGCCGATAGACCGCTGATCCCCGGCCCCGACAGAAGGCGACCCCGGCTGTGCGCATCCTGCAAGACGCGATCATTCCCGAACTGCCCAACCTTTACCGTGGCAAGGTGCGCGACAACTACGACCTGCCCGCCGATGCGACCCATGGCCCGCGGCGGCTGATCATCGCGTCCGACCGGCTGTCGGCTTTCGACCGCATCCTGTGCTGTATCCCCTGGAAGGGGCAGGTGCTGACGCAGACCGCGCGGTTCTGGTTCGACGCCACCGGTGACATCTGCCCCAACCATGTGCTGGGCTACCCCGACCCCAACGTGGTGCTGGGCCAGCGGCTCGACATCCTGCCGGTGGAAATGGTGGTGCGCGGCTACCTGGCCGGGACCACCGGCACCTCGGTGCTGACGCTCTACCGCAAGGGCCAGCGGCAGATGTACGGCCACACCCTGCCCGATGGCCTGCGCGACAATCAGGTGCTGCCGCAGCCGATCATCACGCCGACCTCGAAAGCCTTCGACAGCGGCCATGACGAACCGCTGACGGCGACGCAGATCGTGCAGGCCGGGCTGCTGACGCAGGATCAGTGGGATACCGTGTCGGCCTATGCGCTGAAGCTGTTCGCCCGCGGGCAGGAGATGGCGCGGGCGCGCGGGCTGATCCTGGTCGATACGAAATACGAATTCGGGCTGGACCCGGCGGGCCGCATCGTTCTGGCCGACGAGATTCACACCCCCGACTCCAGCCGCTACTGGATCGCCGAAGGCTACGAGGCCGCCTTTGCCGCCGGCACCCGGCCGCCGTCGTTCGACAAGGACGTGATCCGCGCCTGGGTCGCCGCGCGCTGCGACCCCTACCACGACCCGATCCCCGAGATTCCCGCCGAGATGATTGCGATCACCAGCGGCGTTTACATCAAGGCCTACGAACGGATCACCGGGCAGAAATTCATCCCCGACACCACCGGCGCAACACCGCTGGCGCGCGTTCGCGCCAACCTCGCGCCCTTCTTCAGCGCAAAGACCTGACCTGGCGATTTCTTCTTGGGCCCAATACTCCCGCCGGAGGCTCCGACCGCCACTGCCTGAAGCCTCCGGCGGGAGTATTTGGCGCCAAGAAGAAGCCGGACCACCAAGAGGGGCGCCGTTGACGCCCCTTGCCCCGTCATCCTTGCATCCGCGCGTCAGCCCTTCTGGATCGGCACCCGCTTGGCGCCCTCGGGCTGGCTCGGCGCGCGCTTGGGCAGCGTCACGGTCAGCACACCGTCCTTCAACGCGGCCTTGACCGCCGCCTCGTCGGCATCGGGCGGCAGGCGGAAGCTGCGGCTGAACGAGCCGAACTGACGCTCGCTGAAATACCAGCTTTCGCCCTTCTCCTCGCGGCTGGTCTTCTTCTCGCCGGTGACCGTCACCACGCCATCCTCCACGGTCAGGTGGATGTCGTCCTCGGCGACGCCGGGCAGTTCCATCGCAATGGAATAGGCGGTATCGCTGACCGAAGCCTCGGATGCGGGGGCGACCCATTCGGCGATCCGGCTGCCCATCGTGCGCAGCGGATCGTAGAGCGAGGGCCAGAAGCCGCTCGTATGGGATTTCTCGACCATGTCAGATCTCCTTTCGCTGGTTGGCAGCGCTTTGAAAGATTTGCGCCGGGCCCCGAGTCGCCACCATGACCTGCGTCAATTCCGTTGCCCCTTCGCGCGGGGGCCACTAAACCTCGGCAAGACGAAGCCCCTGGGAGGCCCCGATGATCCTGAGTTGCGGCGAAGCGCTGATCGACATGTTGCCCCGCGTTACCGCGGCGGGCGAGGCCGCCTTTGCCCCCTACGCAGGTGGCGCGGTGTTCAACACCGCCATCGCGCTCGGGCGGCTCGGGGCGCCGTCGGGGTTCTTCTCCGGCCTCTCCACCGACCTGTTCGGCGAGGTGCTGACCGACACGCTGACCGCCTCGCAGGTGGATGCGACGCTGGCCGCGCGCTCGTCGCGACCCACGACGCTGGCCTTCGTGAAACTGGTCGACGGCCATGCCAGCTATGCGTTCTACGACGAGAACACCGCCGGGCGGATGCTGTCGGTGGCCGACTTGCCCGCGCTGCCCACCGCCCCGCGCGCGATGTTCTTCGGCGGCATCTACATCGGTCAGGAACCAGCGGGCGCCGCCTACGAGGCGCTGATGGCCCGCGAGGCGCCGCGCACGGTGACGATGCTCGACCCCAACATCCGCACCAGCTTCATTCCGGACGAGCCCGCCTACCGCGCCCGTGTCGGCCGCATGACGGCGCTGGCCGACATCGTGAAGCTGTCGGACGAGGATCTGACCTGGCTCGAAGGCGCGGGAGACACCGCGGCGCTGGCGCGCGGCATCCTGGCCAAGGGGCCGAAGGTGGTGTTCGTCACCGAGGGCGCGAAAGGGGCAACCGCCTATACCGCGCGCGATACGGTGAGTGTGGCGGCGCCGAAGGTGGTGGTGGCCGACACGGTGGGCGCGGGCGACACGTTCAACGCGGGCGTGCTGGCGGCGCTGCACCAGCGCGGCGCGCTGACCAAGGCCGCCATCGCGGCGGCCGACCGGGCGCTGCTGGAAGCGGCGCTGAGCCTGGGGGTGCGGGCCGCGGCGGTCACCGTCAGCCGCGCCGGCGCGAACCCGCCCTGGGCGCGCGAACTGGTCTGATGCGCGCGCTGCTGCAACGGGTCAGCCAGGCTTCGGTAGCGGTCGAGGGTGCGGTGATCGGCGAGATCGGCGCGGGGCTGCTGATCCTCGTCTGTGCCATGCAGGGCGACGGCGACGACAAGCCCGCGCAACTGGCGCAGAAGGTCGCCAGGCTGCGCATCTTCAAGGACGGCGCGGGCAAGATGAACCTTTCGTTGCGCGATGTCGGCGGGGCGGCGCTGGTGGTCAGCCAGTTCACGCTGGCCGCCGACCTGCGCGGCAACCGCCCCGGCTTTTCCACCGCTGCCCCGCCCGCCGAGGGCCGCCGCCTGTACGAGGCTTTCGCCCAGGCGCTGCGCGGCGAAGGCTTTCCCGTCGCCACCGGCGCGTTCGGCGCCGACATGGCGGTGAGCCTGGTGAATGACGGACCGGTCACGATCTGGATCGAGGTCTAGCCGGGCCCGCCGATCCGGCCTAGTCTTTCGCGACCTCGCGCCCGTCAGCCCGCCGTCAGGCGGGGGGTGCCAAGACACAGGCCCATGAAACCGCTTCTCGTGCTCACCCTGTTCTGCCTCGCCCTGTCGGCCCCCCGGTCGGCACGGGCCGATGACGATGATCAGGACCGCGCCCGCGAGGCGGTGGAGCAGCACGAGATTCTGCCGCTGGCCGGCATCCTCGCCGCGGTCAAGCGGACGTATGGCAGCAACGTGGTGGACATCGAATACGAGGACAGCGGCGGGCAGAAGATCTATGAGTTCGAGATCGTCGACAGCAAGGGCCAGGTGATCGAGGTGCAGGTGGACGCGGTGACCGGCAGGGTGATCGGCAACGAGGGGTCACAGGACTGATGCGGGTACTGGCGGTGGAAGACGATCCGCGGATCGCGGCGAGCCTGCGCACGGCGCTGACCAAGGCCGGGTTTCTGGTGGAGCTTTGCGGCGACGGCGAAGAGGCGTGGTTTCGGGGCGATACCGAGTCCTACGACCTGATCGTGCTTGACCTCGGCCTGCCCAAGCTCGACGGGCTGACGGTGCTGAAGCGCTGGCGGGCGGGCGGGTGCGAGACCCCCGTGCTGGTGCTGACGGCGCGCGGGGCCTGGACCGACCGCGTCGAAGGCATCGACGCCGGGGCCGACGACTACCTGCCCAAACCCTTCCGGATGGAGGAACTGGTGGCGCGCGCCCGCGC
Source organism: Solirhodobacter sp. (assembly GCF_964715405.1). NCBI lineage: Bacteria > Pseudomonadati > Pseudomonadota > Alphaproteobacteria > Rhodobacterales > Paracoccaceae > Solirhodobacter > Solirhodobacter sp. The sequence continues at coordinate 43,393 of NZ_CBAICG010000002.1, forward strand.
GCTGATCCGCCGGTCCGCCGGGCGCGGCACGCCGATGCAGGCACACGGGCGGCTGGCGCTCGACCCCGCCAGGATGGAGATTGCGGTGGAAGGCCGGGCGGTGACGGTGTCGGCGCTGGAATACCGGCTCCTGTCCTACCTGATGCTGCACCGCGACCGGGTGCTGCCGCCGGTGGAGATTCTGGAACACCTCTACGGCGACGAGGATTCGCGCGAGGCGAATGCGCTGGAGGCGCTGGTGGCACGGCTGCGGCGCAAGCTGGGACCGGGGATCATCGGCACGCGGCGGGGGTTTGGCTATTTCCTGGAGGGTTCGGCTTAGGTGAAACGCTGGTCGCTGCACCTGCGGCTGTTCGCGGCCGGGGCGGCCTCGGTGATCGCGGCGCTGGCGCTGGCGGCGCTGGGGCTGTCGCTGTTGTTCAATGCGCATATCGAACGCAGCGCGGTGGCGGACCTGAACATCCAGCTTGATCAGGTGCTGGCGGGGCTGGACCTTGGCCCCGATGGCCAGCTTGTGTTGCCCGAACCGCCCAGCGATCCGCGCTTCAAGCGCCCGCTCGGCGGGCTTTACTGGCAGGTCGGCGCGCCCGGCCTGACGATCCGGTCGCGCTCGCTGTGGGATTTCACGCTGCCGTTGCCGGATGACGGCGTGGTGGATGGCGCGGTGCATCAATACGACCTGCCCGGCCCGGCCGGCGAACCCGTGCTGACGCTGGAGCGCCATGTGCGGCTGCCCGCGCGGCTGGGGGGCACGCCGGTGGTGCTGGCGGTGGCGATGGACCGGGCGGACCTGACCGCCGAGGGACGATCCTTCGTGAAGGACATGACGCCCTATCTGGCGCTGCTGGCGGGGTTCCTGATCGTGGCGGGCTGGGCGCAGGTGGCGATCGGGTTGCGCCCGCTGGCGGCCGTGGGGGCGCGGGTGGCGGCGATCCGGTCAGGGATCAGCACCCGGCTGGGCGAGGATTTCCCGACCGAGGTCCGCCCGCTGGCCAGCGAGGTCGATGCCCTGATCGCGGCGCGCGAGGCCGATGTGGAACGCGCCCGCGCCCGCGCCGCCGATCTGGCGCACGGGTTGAAAACGCCGCTGCAGGCGCTTTACGGCGAGGCCGGGCGACTGCGCGACAAGGATGAGGACGAGTCCGCCGAGGCGATCGAGGACATCGCCGGGGTGATGCACCGCCACGTCGACCGCGAACTGACCCGCGCCCGCATCGCGGCGCGCGCGCCCGCCGCGCAATGCGACCTGGGGCCGGTTGTCGCGCGCGTGCTGTCGGTGATCCGCCGCACCCCCGAGGGGGAGCGGATCGACTGGACGGTGACCGTGCCCGAAGGGCTGGCGGCCCGGATCGACGCCGACGACCTGACCGAGGCGCTGGGGGCGCTGATCGAGAACGCCGCCCGCCACGCCCGCGCCCATGTCGGCGTCGCCGGGCGGCGCACGGTCGACGGGGTGACGCTGGTGCTGTCGGACGATGGCCCCGGCATTCCCGAAGACCGGCTGACCGAGTTGCTGGCGCGCGGGGCGCGGCTGGATACCGGGGGCGGCGGCACCGGGCTGGGGCTGTCGATCGCGGCGGAAATCATTGCCGCCGCCGGGGGCACGCTGACGCTGGCGAACCGCAAGGGTGCGACCGGGCTCGACGTCACGCTGACGCTGCCCGAGGCGCGCGCCCATCGCGGCGAGGGGCGCGCGGCGTCAGCCTGACGTCAGCGGGGATGCGGCAAGGTGGCGCCCGGGCGAACCCAACCGCCTGAACCGTCCGGTGTCCAAGCCGCCGGACTGGCCCGCCGATCCATCCCAGGTCACCGGTCGGCGGGCCGCCCCTTTCCGCTCACGCTCCGCGCAGCGCCCGCAGCGCGTTCAGGATCACGGCGACGTCGATCGCCTCCTGCATCAGCGCGCCCTCGACCGGGGTGATCAGCCCGAACGCCGCCGCCACCATGCCCGCGACCGACAGGCCGATGCCCGCCGTCACGCTTTGCAGGGCGATGGCGCGGGCGCGGCGGGCGATCCGCAGCCCCGGCAGGATCCGGTCCAGCCGGTCGACCAGCAGCACCACATCCGCCGCCTCGGCGCTGGCCGCCGCACCGCGCGCGCCCATCGCCACGCCCAGATCGGCGGCCGCCAGGGCGGGTGCGTCGTTCACGCCGTCACCGACCATCATCACCAGCCCCCGCGCGCGTTCCTCGATCACCACGGCGATCTTGCGTTCGGGCGTCAGCCCGGCGTGGACGGCGTCGAAGCCCAGCCCCGCCACCACCGTCTCGGCCACGTCGGGGCGGTCGCCGGTGGCCAGCACGATGCGGTTCAGCCCGAAGGCGCGCAGCCCGGCGATCAGCTCGGCGGTGCCCTCGCGCAGCCGGTCGGCCAGGATCAGCTCGCCCGCCCAGACGCCGTCGATGCCGACGGCCACCGTCACCTGCCCCGGCCCGCCAAGCCCTTGCGGCGGCTCGGCCAGCCCGCAGCTTGCGGCGACGAAACGGCGACCGCCGACGCAGACCCTGTGGCCGTCCACGCGGCCCTCGACGCCATCCCCCGCCGTTTCCACCACCGCGCCGGGCGGCGTCAGGGTCAGCCCCTGCATCTTCGCCTCGGCCACCAGCGCCTCGGCAATCGTGTGGTGCGACGCCAGATCCAGCGAGGCGGCGAGGCGCAGCAGTTCGACCGCGTCGACGCCGTCGGCCACCCGCGTTTCCACCAGCCGGGGCTGGCCGTCGGTCAGCGTGCCGGTCTTGTCAACCACCATGCCGCGGATGCCCGCCATCACCTCCAGCGCCTTGCCGCCCTTGATCAGGATGCCCTGCGCCGCCGCCTGGCTGAGCCCCGCGACCAGCGCCACCGGCACGGCGAGGATCAGCGGGCAGGGCGTCGCCACCACCAGCACCGCCACCGCCCGGATCGGGTCGCCCGAGAGGATCCAGGCCGCCAGCGCCAGCGCCACCGTCACCAGCAGAAAGCCCAGCGCATAGCGGTCGGCCAGCCGCGTCATCGGGGCGCGCACCGTCTCGGCCTGCTTCACCAGCCGCACGATGCCCGCGAACGTGCTGTCGGCGGCCAGCCGGTCGGCGCTCAGGTCGAAGGGGTCGCCCGCGTTGCTGGCGCCGCTCATCACCGACGCCCCCGTCGCCAGCCGCTGTGGCAGCGACTCGCCGGTCAGCGCCGACAGGTCCAGCAGGGCCACGCCCCCGGCCACCGTGCCATCGACCGGCACCACGTCGCCGCGCCGGATCAAGAGGCGGTCGCCGGGACGCACATCATCCAGCGCGATCTCTTCCAGCCCGCCATCGCGGTGGCGCATCACCTTGCGCGGCACCCGCGACAGCAGCGCCGTCATCTCGGACCGGGCGCGACGCTCGGCGAAGGCTTCCAGCGCCTGCCCGCCGGAATACATCAGCGCGACCACGGCCGCCGCCAGCATTTCGCCGAACAGCAGCGCGGCGATCATCGACAGCGCCGCGACGACATCCAGCCCGAAGTCGCCCCGCCGCAGCGAGGTGATGATCTCGACGATCAGCACCGCCAGCACCGGGATCGTGGCGCCCATCCAGACCGCGTTGGCCGAGGCCGCATCGCCCCGGACCCAGAGGGCCAGGCCGACGATCAGCCCCGACAGCGCCACCACGATCAGGATGTTGCGCAACGCCTTCTGCGCCTTGGTCAGGTTCATCCCGGACTCTCCTCACGATGGCCGCGATCTGCCCACGGATCGGCGCGTCAATCAAGCGTGCGACGGAACCGGGTCAGCGCCAGCAGCGCGAAGCCCACCACGAAGGCCCCCAGCGCCAGCAGGGTCGACTGCACATCCGCAAACCCCGCGCCCTTCAGCATGACCCCGCGCACCAGACGCAGAAAATGCGTCAATGGCAGCGCCTCGCCCAGCACCTGCGCCCAGTCGGGCATCCCGCGATAGGGGAACATGAACCCCGACAAGAGGATCGACGGCAGGAAGAAGAAGAACGACAGTTGCATCGTCTGCATCTGCGAGCCGGCCAGCGTCGAAATGGTGTAGCCCAGCAGCACCAGCCCCAGCACGAAGATCAGCACGCCCGACAGCAAGAGCCACAGCGCGCCCACGAAGGGCACCCCGAACAGCACCTTGGCGGCGATCAGGATCACCGTCATCTGCACCGCGCCGACCGCCAGATAGGGCAGCACCTTGCCCAGCATGATCTCCAGCGGGCTGATCGGCATCGCCAGCAGGTTCTCCATCGTGCCCCGCTCGGTTTCCCGCGTCAGGCCCATCGCCGTCATCATCACCATCGTCATCTGCAGGATGGTGCCCAGAAGGCCGGGCACGATGTTGTATTGCGTGACGCCCTCGGGGTTGTAGAGCTTGTGCACCACGACGTTCAACTGGCTCTGCTGCGCCTGCACCACCTCGGCCTCGTCACCCTGCTCGAAGGTCAGACCCTGCTGAGCGACCGTGCCAAGCGTCGAGACCGCGCCGGAGGCCACCGAGGGGTCGGTGGAATCCGCCTCGATCAGGATCGTCGGGGTATCGCCGCGATCCACCCGGCGGTCGAAATCCGACGGGATGGTGACGACAAAGGACACATCGCCCCGCGTCAGCAGGCTGTCGGCCTCGGCGGCGCTGACGTTGATGTAGGTGAAGTGGTAGTAGCCGGTCAGTTCCAGCGCCGAGACGATGGCGCGGGTATAGCGGTCCTGCGTCGGCGCGACCAGCGCGGCGGGCAGGTGCTTGGGGTCGGTGTTGATCGCGTAGCCGAACAGGATCAGCATTATGATCGGCACTCCCAGCATCATCGCGAAGGTCACCCGGTCGCGGCGCATCTGGATGGTTTCCTTCACCAGCATCGCCCAGAGCCTGCGCGTCGAGAAGAACGCGTTCATGCCATGTTGTCCCGTCCCTGGTTCATCAACTGGATGAACGTGTCCTCCAGGCTCGTCTCGGCCGGGGCCCAGCGCGCGCCCGCCGCCCCCGCAAAGCTTTCCACCGAGGCTTTCAGCGCCGCCGCATCACGCCCGACCACATGCAGCGTGGTGCCGAAGGGGGCGACCTGATCCACCCCCGGCGCGCCGGTCAGGCGGTCGGCCAGCGCGATCATCGGGGTGCTGCCGATCCCCTCGATGATAAAGGTGGTCAGCCCCGCCCCCGCCACCACCTGCGGCACCGTCCCCGAGGCGACAAGGCGACCGTAGGAGATGTAGCTGATCCTGTGGCAGCGTTCGGCCTCGTCCATGTAATGGGTCGAGACCAGCACGGTGATGCCCTGCGCCGCCAGCCGGTGAATCTCATCCCAGAACTCGCGCCGCGCCTTGGGGTCCACCCCCGCCGTGGGCTCGTCCAGCAGCAGCAGGCGCGGCTTGTGCATGGTGCAGGCCGCCAGCGCCAGCCGCTGTTTCCAGCCGCCCGACAGCGTGCCTGCCAGTTGCTTGCGCCGCGCGGTCAGGCCGAGGTCGTCCAGCGTCCTCGCCACGGCGTCGCGCGCCGACCTCAGGCCGTAAAGCCCGGCGACGAAGTTCAGGTTCTCCTCGATCGACAGGTCTTCGTAGAAGCTGAACCGCTGGGTCATGTAGCCGACCTCGTGCTTGATCTTCAGGCCATCGTGCCGCAGGTTGTAGCCTAGGACGGTTCCAGACCCCGCATCCGGTCTGAGCAGCCCGCACATCATGCGGATCGTCGTGGTCTTGCCGGACCCGTTGGGGCCAAGAAACCCCATGATCTCGCCGGTCTCGACGGTGATCGAGACGTTGTCCACCACGGTCTTGTCGCCGTATCGCTTGACCAGCCCCTCGACCTGGATCGCCGGGCCGGTCATCCCCCCGCCCCCGGCAACGCCACATCGACGATCTGCCCCGGCTTCAGCTTGTCGGCATCGGCATCCGGGCGCGCTTCGATCAGGAAGACCAGTTTCTGGCGGTTTTCGAGCGAGTAGATCACCGGCGGCGTGAACTCCGGCGCGTCGGAGACATAGGTGACGGTCGCCGTCTCGCCGTCGCCGCAGCCGTCGCAATGCACCATCAGGCGCGAGCCGACATGGGTCTGCGACACCGCGGTCTCGGGTATGTAAAGCCGCAGCTTCACCGCGCCGTCGGGCAGGAAGGTCAGCACCGGCGCCTGCGGGCCGCCCAGTTCACCGGGGTTGCGCAGGATCTCGAACACCGTCCCGGCGGCGGGCGCGGTCAGGGTGCGCTGGGCCAGTTGCCAGGCCGCCGCGTCGCGGGTTGCGCGGGCCTGCGCGACCGCCGCCTCGGCCGCCGCGATCTGGTCGTCGCGGGCAGGCAGCTTCGCCACGGCCAGGTTCGCCACCGCCTGCGCCACCGCCGCCTGTGCCACGTCCAGCGCGGTGCGCGCCGTGTCGAGGTCGGCCTGCGGAGCGATGCCGCGGTCACTCAGGCTTTGCGACCGGTCGAGTTCACGCTGGGCGTTGGCCTCCTGCGCCTTGGCCGAGGCCAGCGCCGCCTCCAGCACCGCGATCTCTTCCGGTCGCCGCCCCTGCTTGAGGTCGGCCAGCTGGCTTTCCGCCTGCGCCAGACCGGCGCTGGCCTGTGCCAGTGCGATCTCGGCGTCGCGGTGTTCCATCTGCACCAGCACCGCGCCCGCTGCCACGCGGTCGCCACGCGCCACCTGCAGCTTGTCCACCCGCGCCGTGGCGACCGGGGCGACCAGATCGTATTCGCCCTCGACATAGCCGGTCGCCAGCGGCAGCGGCGCCGCGCAACTGGCGAAGAGGGCGCTGAGCAGTGGCACGGCGCAGACCAGGCTCATCGGGTCGTCCTTTCGGTGGCGGCCAGCGCCGCGTGAAGGTTGCGCACCAGAATGTCGCCGATGTGCCCGGCGGCGTCAGGCGAGATCGTGCCCCACCCCATGCGGCGCAGGATGATCGGCTGGCCGATGCGGAAATAGAGCACCTGTCCGACCATCGCGAAGACCGCGAGCCGGGTCGCCTCGCTTTCCGGATCGGTGCCGGTCGCCACGCCCCAAAGCTGGCACAGCAGGCGATGGCGCGGTTCCATCATCTGGCGGTAGATCGTATCGAGCAGCGGCCCGCCCTCGGTGATCTCGCGCAGCATGAACAGCACCATGTCCTGCGCGGGCGCCGCCGAAGCCATGAAGCGCACCGCCTCGCGCACGGCGACCTCCAGCCGCTGTCGCGCGGCCTCGGGCGTGGCGGGCGGCGGCATCCCGTCCAGCACCATGACCTGACCCATCTGCGCCGACAGCGCCTCCACGCAGGCCAGCCGCAGGCCCTCCTTGCCGCCGAAGTGATAGGCGATGGCCGCGATGTTGGCCCCGGCGCGCGCCGCGATCGCGCGGGTCGAGGCGGCGTCGAAGCCCTTGCGCCCGAACAGGTGCAGCGCCGCCTCGACCAGCGCGGCGCGGGTGGGGCTGCGGTCGGGGTTGCGGGGCGCATCGGGCATGATCTTTGGTCCGGACGGGATCGGGTCAGAGTTAAATCGATCGTTTGATTAAATCAAGTTCCGCCACAGCCGCGCGACATCGTGGACCCCTCGTCTCACCCGCCGGGCCTGGTCGCGCCGTGGTCGGCGCCCCCTGGGCGCGTCGGCACGGCCCGCCCCCTCCGGGCGTGACGCGCCAGCGCCGACGGCCTGGAAAATGCTGCGCTCGGCGCCACTTGCGTTGCAGGAAAACACCGGCTGCAGGGAAAATGGCCGCCACAGTTTCGCCACATTGCTGCACATGCAGTCGCCGTGCTACTGCGCCGGAAACCGACGCCGGTCGGATCCAGTCCTCGCGATTTCGTCATATCTCCCTGCGCGGCGCGCATAACGGATCAGTAGCGAAACCGTGGGAAAAGTGATTTGTATCGGCGCGAATTATACATAGCGAATCATACCCTTCCATGTTGGACAAGTCCCTGGCCCCCCTGAACCGCCTCTCGCGCCGCCGCGTTCTCGCGGCGCTGCCGCTGACGGCCATGCTTCTGGCCAGCACCGCGCTGCCGTTCGCGGCCCGCGCCGACGAAACCGCGCCGCAGCCCGCCGCGCCGCAACCCGCCGCCGCGCCGCAGAAGTTTTCGTTCGACCTCTTGACGGAACAGATGCGCACCAAGGCGCAGGCCCCCTATGCCGAGCCCGAGAAGGTGACCAGCTTTCTCGGCGCGCTGAAATACGACGACTATCAGCGCATCCAGTACGACCCCGATCACGCGCGCTGGAATACCCCCGGCAGCTTCTTCCGGGTGGACGCCTTCCACCTTGGCTGGCTGTTCGACACACCGGTGGCGCTGGACGAAGTGATCAGCGGCATGGCGCAGGACTTCGTCTTCACCACCGATGATTTCATCTACCACGGCGATCTTGCCGCGCGGGTGCCCAAGAACACCGCCCTGCCCGGCGTTGCCGGGTTCCGGCTGCGCTACCCATTGAACCGCGCCGATATCTTCGACGAACTGGTGGCCTTCATCGGCGCCTCGTATTTCCGCGCCCTCGGCGAGGGCAATACCTACGGGCTCAGCGCCCGCGGCCTGGCGATCAACACCGGCCTGTCGGGCACAGAGGAGTTTCCGCGCTTCTCGGCCTTCTACCTCGAACGGCCCGAGCCCGGCGCCCAGACCGTCACGCTCAATGCCGCGCTCGACAGCCCCAGCGTGACCGGCGCCTACCAATTCGTCATCACGCCGGGCGAGAACACGGTGATGGAGGTGACCGCGCGGCTGTTCTTCCGCGCCGCGGTGCAGCAGCTTGGCATCGCGCCGCTGACCTCGATGTTCCTTTATTCCGACACCAACCGCGCGGGCTTCGACGACTACCGCCCGCAGGTGCATGATTCGGACGGCTTGCTGATCCGGCGCGCCGATGGCGATACGATGTGGCGCGCGTTGAACAACCCGCCCCACCTTGGCAGTTCGCTGTTCACGCTGAGCGCGCCGAAAAGCTTCGGACTTTACCAGCGCAACCGCGATTTCGACGACTATCAGGATTCCGGCGCGCATTACGAAACCCGCCCCTCGGTCAGCGTCGAGCCGATCGGGGACTGGGGTCAGGGCGCGGTCCGCCTGGTCGAGATTCCGTCAGAGCTTGAGGTCAACGACAACATCGTTGCGTTCTGGATTCCCGCCGCCCCGGTGCAGGCCGGGCAGGAACTGGAATTCCGCTACCGGCTGTCCTGGGGCGACCTGCGCCCCGATGGTCACGGCGAGCGTGCCTATGTCTTCGACAGCCGCGCCGGGCATGGTGGCGTCTCGGGAACCAAGCCGGATCCGAACACGCGAAAGTTCGTGATCGACTACAAAGGCGGCGTTCTGGGGCGGATGCCCGCAGATGCGGCAGTTCAGCCCGTCGTCACGGTTTCCAATGGCAAGATCGTTACACAGACCTTGTTAAAAGTCATGGGAAGCGACATATGGCGACTCGTGATCGATGTCTCCGGTCCGGACTCTGGTGTCGTGGAATTGACTGCCCACATCGCCGGATATGGGCGTAAACTGACTGAAATCTGGCTCTATCAATGGATGAAGGACTGATGCCCAAAGACCTTTCCTCGATGACTGGTGCTGAAGCCGACCTGGCGGACCGTCTGGGGGATCTGCCGCGTGCGCCGCTGGCCATGCCGCACCAGGTTCTGGAACATCCGCTCGGGCTGCTTGCCCGTCTGCGTCCGTTGTGGGATGGCTGGCTCAGGACGCACGTTTTCGGGAACTGATCTTTGGACAAACCCGCGCAAGGCGATGCGGCGCTGAGGCGGCGCCGCTTTCTGGCGCTTGCGCTGAGCCTGGTCCTTGCGACCGGGGCGGGGCTTCTGTTCCTGCAGTTCGGCCTCGCCGATGGCCTCGACATCATGGACATTGTGCGCTCGGTGCTGATCTTCGGGTCCACCTTCTGGCTGGCCTGGGGCGCGGTGCAGGGGCTTTGGGGCCTCCTGTGGCGCAAGACCGCACCACCACGCGTCGAAGGGGCATTGAGCGGCCGCACCGCGATTCTGGTGCCGGTCTATAACGAAGATCCGGTCGTCACCTTCGCCCGCGTCGCCGCGATGGATGCCTCGCTGGCCGCGCTGGGGATGACCGGGTCGTTCGACTTCGCGATCCTGTCGGATACCCGCAACGATCAGATCGCCGCGGCCGAACAGCACTGGTTCCGCCATCTGCTGGACGAACGCGCGGGCGAGGGCCGCTTTTTCTACCGCCGCCGCGCGACCAACACCGGCAAGAAGGCCGGCAACGTCGAGGATTTCTTTTCCCGCTCGGGTGCGGCCTATGACTATGCGCTGATCCTGGATGCCGACAGCCTGATGGAGGGCGCCACCATCGTCGAGATGGTGCGGCGGATGGAGGCGGTACCCGACCTGGGCCTGTTGCAGACGCTGCCCAAGATCATCCGCGCGCACTCGCGATTCGGGCGGGCGCAGCAATTCTCGGCCAGTTTCTTTTCGCCCATCTTCGCGCGCGGGCTGACGCTGATGGCGGGCCGCACCGGGCCGTTCTGGGGCCACAACGCGCTGGTGCGGGTGCAGGCCTTCGCGGCCTCCTGCGGGCTGCCGGCACTGTCAGGGAAACCGCCCTTCGGCGGCCACATCCTCAGCCACGACTATGTCGAGGCGGCGATGCTGGCGCGGGCGGGCTGGCGGGTGCGGCTCGACCCCGATCTGGAGGGCTCGTACGAGGAAGGCCCCGAGAACATCATCGACTTCGCCAAGCGCGACCGGCGCTGGTGCCAGGGCAACCTGCAACATTCGCGCCTGCTGGCTGCGCCGGGGCTGAAACCGTGGAGCAGGTTCGTGTTCCTGCAAGGCATCCTGGCCTATCTCGCGCCGATCCTGTGGCTTTTGTTCATTCTGGCCAGCATCGCCGCCCCCCTGTTCGTGCCCGCGCCCGACTACTTCCCCGAGCCTTACCTGCTGTTCCCGGTGTTTCCCAGCGACCAGGCCTCGAAGGCGATCGGGTTGGCGATCGGGGTGTTCGGCCTCTTGCTGCTGCCCAAGCTGATGATCGCGATCGAGGCCGCCGTGACCGGCCGCGCCCGCCCCTTCGGCGGGGCCGTGATCGGCTTCGTCTCGACGCTGTGGGAACTGGTGCTGTCCAGCGTCATCGCGCCGATCATGCTGATGTTCACCACACGGTCGGTGTTTCAGGTGCTGATGCGGCGGGATGCGGGCTGGCCGCCGAACAACCGCGGCGATGGCACACTGTCACTGGCCACGGCCTGGGCGGCGACAAGCTGGATCGTGGGGACCGGGGTCATCGGCCTGGCGGCAACCTGGTGGCTGGCGCCGGTGCTGGTGCTCTGGCTGCTGCCGGTGGCGCTGCCGATGATCCTGTCGCCGCTGCTGCTGGCCTGGACCTCGCGCCCCGGCGCGCGCTTCGTGCTGCGCACCGGCACCGAGGCGGTCACGCCGCCGGTCGTCGCCCGGCATGACGCGATCCTGGCCGAGTGGCAGGCGCTGGCCGCGCGCGAGGCGGCGGGGCCGCCGATGGCGGCCACCGCCTGAAACGGAAACGGGCGGTCCCGAAGGCCCGCCCGCTGATCATGTTCCGCCCCGGTCCCGCCTACTCTGCCATCATCGGGGCGGCGGCCTCGGCAGGGCGACGGTGGCGGCGGCGGAACAACCGCAGCGTCAGCCCCGAGATCTTCTCCATCTGCACGAACACCACCGGGGTGATGAACAGCGTCAGCGCCTGACTGACCAGAAGCCCGCCGACCACCGCGACACCCAGCGGCTGACGCAGTTCCGAACTGGCGCCGGTGCCGATCGCGATCGGCAGCACGCCCAACAATGCGCAGAAGGTCGTCATCATGATCGGGCGGAACCGGCGCGCGGCGGCTACACGGATCGCGTCGACCGCGCTCATCGCCTCTTCTCGTCGCAAGACCAGCGCCACGTCGATCATCATGATGGCGTTCTTCTTGACGATGCCGATCAGCATCAGAAGGCCGATCAGCGCGATGATCGACAGGTCGAACCCGGCCACCTCCAGCCCCAGCAGCGAGCCGAGCGCCGCCGAGGGCAGACCCGACAGGATGGTCAGCGGGTGGATGAAGCTTTCATAAAGCACCCCCAGCACGACGTAGATCGTCAGCACCGCCGCCGCGATCAGCATGCCGGTGTTGCCGCTGGCCTGCTGGAACAGCGCCGCCGCACCGGCATAGCTGGTCAGCACGGTGGTCGGCATCCCGATCTGCACCTTCAGCTCGTCGATCTTCTGTGTCGCCGCGCCCAGCGCGACATTGCCCGGCAGGTTGAACGACAGCGTCACCGCCGTCAGTTGCCCGGTCTGGTTGACCGACACCGGGCCCGAGGTGCGCACCACCTTGGCGAAAGAACCCAGCGGCACCAGCCCCCCGCTCGTCGACGGCACCTTGAGTTGCGACAGCGCGGTTTCATCCCACGCGAACGAGGTATCGTATTCCAGGATCACGTCGTAGCTGGACCCTGTGGTCTGGATCTGCGTCGGCACGAAGCTGGCGAACCCGGCCTCCAGCGTCGTGCGCAGCGCCTGCGCGGTCACGCCCAGACGGTTGGCGGCATCACGGTCGACCACCACCTGGGCCTCCAGCGCCTTGTCCTGATAGTCCGAAGCGACATCGACGAAATGCGCCCGATCGGCGCGCATCGCATCCTCGAGTGTCTGCGCCCACTGCCGCGCCACGCTGGCGTCGATGGATTGCAGCACAAGTTGATAGTTGCTCTGCGTCGTGCGGCCGCCGAACCGGATACTTTGCGACGGCGTGATATAGGCCCGCAGCCCGGCAATCCCCGAGAGCGACTTGCGCAGCTCGCTCAGCGTCTGTTCCAGCGGCGGGCGCGCGGTCTTGTCCTTGAGCTGCACATACAGGCCGCCCGCGTTGGTCTGCCCCGACCGCAACACCGAAATGGCATGCAGCACCGCCGGATTCTTCGAGATGATCGCGGCCGCCTGCGCCTGCAAATCCTTCATGGCGTCATAAGAGATATCCTGCCGCGCCTCGGTCGCGACGGTCAGCGTGCCCAGATCCTCGGACGGAAAGAAACTGCGCTGGATCGTGGTGAACATGTAGAACGAAGCGGCCGCGGTGGCGAAGAACAGCATCATGATCAAGCCCTGATGCCGCAGACACCAGGCCACCCCGCGTTCATAGCCATCCGTGACGCGGTCCGACAGGCTGCGCTTGGCCACGCCGTGGTGGTGGATCACCGGCAGGCGCGCCGCCATCATCGGCGTCGCCGTCAGCGACACCGCCGCCGAACTGAGGATCGCCAGCGTCACCACCACGCCGAACTCGTTCAGGATGCGCCCCACGACGCCGCCCATCAGCAGGATCGGCAGGAACACCGCCACCAGCGACAGCGACATCGAGATGATCGTGCCGGTCACCTCCTTGGAGCCTTCGAGTGCGGCGTGCATCGACGGCTCGCCCAGTTCGGTGCGCCGCACGATGTTTTCCAGCATCACGATGGCATCGTCGACCACCAGACCGACCGACAGCGTCAAGCCCAGAAGCGAGATGTTGTCGATGGAATAGCCCAGGAAATACATGAACCCGACGGTCGAGATCAGCGACAGCGGCACCGCGATGGCAGGAATGATCGTTGCCGTGAACCGGCCCAGGAACAGGTAGATCACCAGCACCACAAGGCCGATGGTGATCATCAGCGTGCCCTGCACATCCGACACCGCCGATTTGATCGGCGCCGAGGCGTCGTTGACCACCGACACGTTCACGCCCTTCGGCAGGCTCGCGATGATCTGCGGCAACTGGGCCTTGATCGCGTCGACCACGGCCACCGTATTGGCGTCGGGCTGGCGCTGCACCGCCAGGATGATGCCGGGCTTGCCGTCAAACCAACTGCCCTGGTTGACGTCGTCCACGCTGTCATAGACGTTCGCGACATCGCCCAGACGCACGAAATTCCCGTTCGGCTGCGCGATCACCAGGGTGCGGAACTCGGCGGCGTTCGCCTGCTGGGTGTCGGCAGAGATCGTCATCTGCTGGCTGTTGTTCTGGATCGTGCCGACCGGGGTCTGGTCGTTCGCGGCGGCCAGCTTTGCCGCCACCCCATTCATCGACAGCCCGCGCGCGTCCAGCTTGCGCGGATCGACATCAACCCGCACCGCGAAGGTCTGCTGGCCGAAGATCAACGCCTGCGCGACGCCCGGCAGCGTCGACAGTGTGGGCGCGATCACGTTCTCGGCGATGTCGTCCACCTGCGTCAGCGGCACCGTGTCGCTGGTCAGCGTCATCATCAGGATGGGCGAGCTGGCGGGGTTGACCTTCCGGTAGCTCGGCGACTGCGTCATGTTGTTGGGCAACTGGCGCGAAGCCCGGCTGATCGCCGCCTGCACATCCGCCGCCGCCGCGTCGATGTTGCGGCTGAGGTTGAACTGGATGGTGATCGAGGTCGAGCCCAGCGACGAACTGGCGCTGATCGTGTCGATACCCTCGATCGTCTCGAACTGCTTGATCAGGGGCGTCGCCACCGCCGCCGCCATCGTATCGGGCGAGGCCCCGGCAAGGTTGGCCGAGACGCTGATCGTCGGCAGGTCGGCCTGCGGCAGCGCGGCGACCGGCAGGTTGATGTAGCCCTCGTAGCCCGCCATGATGACCGCCGCCATCAGCAGGATGGTGGCGACCGGCCGCCGGATGAAGACGGCGGAAATGCTCATGACTTGATCGCCCCGACGACCGGGGTGGCCTCAAGATCGGCCTGGCCCTGCTTGGTCGCGTCAGGCTTTACCTGCGGCGCGACCACCTTCACCGGCCCGCCCGGCAGCACCGCGGCCTGGCCCTCGATCACCACGTTTTCGCCGACCTTCAGCCCGGCGCTCAGCCCGGCGACATCGCCCCGGCGCAACGCCACCGTCACGGTGCGCTGTTCCACCGTGTTGTCGGCCTTCACGACATAGACCGCCGCGCCATCGGCATGTGGCATCACGGCGACGTTGGGCACCAGCACCAGCACGTCGGTCACGCCGGCCTGCACCGTCACGTTGACCGGCTGGCCAGGCCACAGCACCTCGTCCTCGTTCGCCAATGCGGCCCGCAGGGTGACGGTCGAGGTGGCCGGATCGACCGTGTTGTCGATGAAGGTCACCGGGCCGGTCGCCACCGGCGCCGCTGCGTTCACGCTCTGCACCGGCGCAACCGAGACCGTCAGCGTCCCCGAGGCCTGGGTCTGCCGCAACAGCGCCAGGTCGGATTCAGGCAGGCTGAACTGCACCAGCACCGGCTTCATCTGGGTGATCCGCACCAGCGGCGTGCCGGTCGACAGATAGGCGCCCAACGAGAACTGCACCGCGCCCAGCCGCCCGTCGAAGGGCGCGCGCACCTGCAGATTGGCCAGTTGTACCTGATCCATCGCATAGCTGGCCTGATCCACCGCCAGCGTGCCCTGCGCCACCTTCACGGCGGCCAGCGCATCGTCGCCGGTCTGCGCGGCCGTCACGCCGGTGTCGACCAGATGCCGGGTGCGGTCATAGGTGGCCTGCGCGTCGTCGACCGTCGCCTGATCCTTGGCGATCTGGGCCGCGTCCTTGGCGATCTGCGCCTTGATCGTGCTGTCGTCGAATTGCACCAGAAGGTCACCCTTCTTCACCAGCGCGCCATCCTTCACCAGGATGTCCGACACGGTGCCCGCGATCTCGTTCGCCAGTTGCGTCGAGGCGGCCGCGACGATCGCACCGATCGTGCCACGCTCGACCGGCAGGGTGCCGCTCGTCGCCGCGATGATGCTGACAGCGACGGCGTCGCCGCTTTTCGGCTTGGCCACCGCCGCCGTTTGCGCCGGGGCACCCCCCGCCGGTTTCACCAGCGACGGATCAACCTGGGCGATGTACGGCAGCGCCCATCCCGGCGCGTAGGCCACGAGCCGATCGCGGAAGAAATACCCGGCCGCCAGGGCGACAACCACAACCACAAGGGCGACCTGCTTCATCAATTGCACTCCAGGATGGCGCCGCCTGCCGCGTCGCCGATGTGGCGGAACCTAGGGCCGCTCTCCTGCAAAGAAAATCCTGATTTCAGAGCATCATCGATTCGTGATGCCCTGAATGTCAAAGGCAATGTTAGTGCCATATGGCCGCCTTCGGATCATCCCTCCGAAGCACCAACGAAGCCACCTTTCCTTTCCGTCGCCCCCGTGCGACGAGAGCCCCGAAATTCGGCGCGCGTCGCCCGATGGACCCGCGCGCCCGTCAAGAACCGGCCCCTGCATGACCCTTGTCGCCGCCCGCGCCCTGATCCGTTCCCGCATGCTGCCGCTGATCGTGGCAACCGCGCTGTTCATGGAAAACCTCGATTCGACGGTGATCTCGACCTCGCTGCCACGCATCGCGCAGGATCTTGGCACCAGCCCGATCCACCTGAAGCTCGCGCTCACCTCCTACCTGCTGGCGCTGGCGATCTTCATTCCGGCCTCGGGCTGGATGGCCGACCGGTTCGGCGCGCGCACCATCTTCCGGCTGGCGATCGTCATCTTCGCGGCGGGTTCGATCGCCTGCGGGGCGTCGAACGGCCTGCCCTGGCTGGTGGTGTCGCGCGTCGTGCAGGGCATCGGCGGCTCGATGATGGTGCCGGTCGGGCGGCTGATCGTGCTGCGCACCACGCCCAAGGCGGGCTTCGTCAACGCGCTGGCCTGGCTGACGGTGCCCGCGCTGATCGGGCCGGTGATGGGCCCGCCGCTGGGCGGCTTCATCACGACCTATTTCGACTGGCGCTGGATCTTCTGGATCAACATCCCGATCGCCGTGCTGGGCATCGTGCTGTCCACCGTCTTCATCCCGCGCATCATTCCCGAAGCGGTGCGCAGCTTCGATACCGTCGGGTTCCTGCTGATCGGCCCCGGCCTTGCCGCCTTCCTGACCGGGATCACGATGGCGGGCCTTGGCCTCGCCTCGACGGCGGTCATGGTCGGTCTGGTGTTCGGCGGCCTTGCGCTGGTGGTGCTTTATGTCCGCCACGCGCTGCGGGTTCCGGCGCCGCTGGTCGACCTGCGGCTGCTGGCGCTGCCGACCTTCCGGCTGGCGGCGCTGGGCGGAACGGTGTTCCGCGTCGGCGGCGGCGCGCTGCCGTTCCTGCTGCCGCTGATGTTCCAGTTGGGCTTCGGGCTGACGCCGTTCCAGTCGGGCATGATGACCTTCGCCACCGGCGTCGGGGCGATGACGATGAAGTTCCTGGCGCAGCGGCTGCTGAACCGCTTCGGCTTCCGCCGCGTGCTGATCTGGAACGCGCTGATCGCGGCGCTGTTCCTGGCCGCGCCCGCCGCGTTCCGCCAGTGGATGCCCTACCTGCTGATGGTCGCCACCCTCTTTGTCGGCGGCATCGCCCGATCGTTGCAGTTCACCGCGATCAACGCCGTGACCTACGCCGAGGTGCCGCAGGACCGGCTGAGCAGCGCGACAAGCTTCAACTCGGTGCTGCAGCAGCTTTCCAGCTCGATCGGCATCACCGTGGCGGCCTTCGGGCTGGAGTCGGTGCAGGCGCTGACCGGCTCGACCGCGATCACGGCGGCGACCTTCCCGCCGGTGTTCCTGTTCGTCGCGGCGATTTCGGTCAGTTCGATGATCTGGTTCGCCATGCTCGCCCCCGATGCGGGCACCGCGATGCTGACCCGCCGCGAGGCCGACCGGCCAGCCGCCGTGACGGGCGCCGGGCCGCAGCCCAGCGCCGCGGAGTAGGTTCAGACCACGTCCCAGACCTTCGGCTCGGGCGCGCTCGGTTTCACCGCAGCGGCGGCGCTGCGGCGGAACCAGCGCCGTTTCGCCTTCACCCGGCTGCCGTCGCGGGTGACGATCATCAACAGCGACGGCGTCACGATCAGCGTCAGGATGGTGGCGAAGGCCAGCCCGAACACGATCGCCGACGACAGCGAGATCCACCACTGCGTCGAGGGTGCGCCATAGGTCGTTTCGTGCCCCATCAGTTCGAGGTTCAGCCCGAAGGCGATGGGCAGCACGCCCAGGATCGCCGTCGTCGCCGTCAGCACCACCGGGCGGGCGCGTTCGTGGCAGGTTTCCAGGATCGCCTCGACCTTGCCCATGCCTTCGGCGCGCAGGGTGTCGAAGGTGTCGATCAGCACGATGTTGTTGTTCACCACCACGCCCGCCAGCGCGATGATGCCGATCCCGGTCATCACCACGCCGAACGGCTGGCCCATGATCAAGAGGCCGAGGAACACCCCGATGGTGGACATCACCACCGCCGACAGCACCAGCCCGACCGAGATGAACTTGTTGAACTGCGCCAGCAGCACGATGAAGATCAGGAACACCGCCGCCATCGCCGCCTTGCTGAGGAACGCCGCCGCGTCCTTCTGGTCCTGATCCGATCCGCCAAGCTTCCAGCGGTAGCCCTGCGCCTCCAGCCCCATGCCCTGCATCATCTTCGTCACCTCGGCCTGCACCGCCGCCGTCTGCGCGCCTTCGCGCACGTTGGCCTGCACCGTCACCGTGCGCGCGCCGTCGATCCGGGTCAGCGTGCCGGTGGACGGCGCCGCCGTCCGGGTGACGAAGTTCGAGATCGGCACCGGGCCGTTCGCCGTCGGCACCCGCAACTCGTCCAGCATCGACAGCGTGCGGTCTTGCGGCGGCAGGCGCAGGCGGATGTCGACCGCGTCATCCTCGCCCGCCGGACGGTAATCGGTCAGCTTCAGGCCATCGGTGACAAGCTGCACCATCGCGCCCACCGTGCCCGGCGCAATGCCCGCCTTGGCGGCACCCGAGCGGTCCACGTTCAGTTCCCAAGTCACGCCGGGCGGCGGCAACCCGTCCGAGATGTCCACCGCGTCGGGGTTCGTCTTCAACGCGGCCGCCACCTTGCGCGCAACATCGTTCAGCCCGGTCGGATCGATCGCCGACAGTTCGATCTGGATCGGCTTGCCCGAGGGCGGTCCGGCCTGCGGCACCGAGACCTCGACGTTGACGCCCGGCAACCCCACCATCGCCTTGCGCAGGCTGGCGAGGATGTCGTTCGCGCTCGGACGGTTGCGCCAGTCGACGAATTCGTACTGGATCACCCCCACCACGTCGGGGTCCACGGCATTGCCCGCGCCCGAGGGGGCGCCCGCCCGGGTGTAGACCGTCTTGATCCCCGGCCAGCCCAGCATCCGCACCTCGGCCTGCCGGGTCAGGGCGTCCATCTCGGTAATTGACAGGTTGCCGCGGGCGTGGACGTAAAGCAGGCCGTAATCCGGCTCGACGTTCGGGAAGAACTCCACCCCGTTGCCGTATTTGCCATAGGCCACCGGCACCGCGACCAGCAGCGCGACCGCCGTCGTCACCACCAGCCAGGGGTGCCGCACCGCCCGGCCCACCATCCGCATGTAGAGGCTCTTGCCGGTCTTCGGCACTTCCTTCACCGGCCGCGCGATGATCGAGCCCAGTGTGGGCGTGAAGATCAGCGCGTAAAGCATCGAGGCCGACAGCGTCGCGATCAGCGTGATCGGCATGTACATCATGAACGAGCCGACGATCCCCGGCCAGAACAGCAAGGGCGAGAACGCCGCGATCCGCGTCAGCGTGGCCGCGATCACCGGGCCGGCCATGCGGTGGCTGGCCATCGCGAAGGCCTCGCGCTTGTCCATCCCCTCGCCCATCCGCCGTTCGGCGAATTCGGTCACGATGATGGCGTCGTCCACCAGCATCCCGACCGCCAGGATCAGCGAGAACAGCACGACGATGTTCACCGTCAGTCCGGCCAGCGACAGCCCTAGGATGCCCATCAGGAACGAGGCCGGAATCGCCAACCCGATCAGCAGCGAGGCGCGGCCTGACAGTGCGAAAAGGATGACGATGAACACCAGGATCACCGCCGTCAGCACCGAGTTCTGCAAATCCGACAGCAGTTGGCGGATGCTGATCGACTTGTCCTGGCTGAAGGTCACCACCGTGCCGGGCGGCAGCAGGTTCTGGTTGCTCGCCACCAGCGCCTTCACCGCGTCCACCGTCTCGATCAGGTTTGCGCCGGTGCGCTTTGAAACCTCGATGGCGATGGCGGGCTTGCCGTTCAGCCGGGTGATCGAGGTCGGGTCTTTCTGCGTCGCGGTGATGGTCGCCAGATCGCGCGCCCGCACCACGGCCGTGCCGGTCGAGACGATGGGCAGGTTCGCCACATCTTCGGGCGTTTCGATCAGCGAGGGCAGCTTGATGGAATAGCGGCCCTTGGCCCCCTCCATCGCGCCCGCCGCCACAAGCTGGTTGTTCGCGACCGCGCCGCCGATCAGTTGGTCGGGCCGCAGCCCGTAGGACACCAGCTTGGCCGGGTCGATGATCACATCGACCACGTCGTCGCGCACGCCCTGCAACGTCGCGTCCAGCACGCCATGCACATCGGCGATCTGGTCGCGCAGCGCACGCGCCGCGGCGGTCAGCACACGCTCGGGCACATCGCCCGACAACGTCACCACCAGCACCGGGAATTCCGAGATGTTCACCTCGTAGACCGCCGGGTCCGAGGTCATGCCCGAGGGCAGGTTGGGCTTGGCGTCCGACACCTTGGACCGCACGTCCTCCAGCGCCTTGCGCAGATCGGTCCCGGCCTGGAACTCGATCAGCACCGAGCCACCGCCCTCATAGGCGGTCGAGGTCATCTTCTTGAGACCCGCGATCGTCTTGACCTGCGTTTCCATCGGCCGCAGCAGCAGGCGCTCGCTGTCTTCGGGCGAGATGCCGTTGTAGACCATGTTCACATACATGATCGGGATCTGGATATCCGGCTCGGCCTCTTTCGGGATCGACTGGTAGGCCATCGCGCCCGCCAGCATCAGGAACACCAGAACCGAGATCGTCAGCCGCGCATTGCGGATCGCAAGTTCGACAAGCTTCATGGATTGGTGCCACCCAGCGTCGGCCCGCCGACGGGCGGCGCCACCACGTCGACGGTCTGCCCGTCCTTCACCAGGTCCTGGCCGGACACGACGATGCGCACGCCGTCCGGCACGCCCGCCAGCACCAGCCCCTGCGGCGTGTCATCGACCAGCGTCACCGGGGTGAAATGCGTCACGTTCTGCGCATCCACCGTGCGCAGCCCCAACTCGCCGCTATCCGACAGCGTGATGACCGAGCGCGGCACGGTGACGGCGCGCACCGGCGGCGCGTAAAGCGTGATCTGCGCGGTCATGCCCGCCGGGATCTTGCCATCCGGGTTGGCCAGCGCCACCTCGACCGGGAACGTCCGCGTCACGGCGCTGGCGAGTTTGGACAGGTAGCGCACCGTGCCCTCGACGATGCGGCCATCGACCAGCGTCACCTGCGCTTTCGACCCCGACCCGATCTCGCTCACGTCAAGCTCGTTCACCTCGGCGCGCACCACGATCGGGTCGATCGAGATCAGCGTCGCGACCGGCGAGCCCTGCAACAGCCACTGGCCCTTCTCGACCGTCACGCTGTCCACCACGCCCGTGAAGGGCGCGCGCAGGATCACCTGATCGGCCGCCATTTCGGCCTGCGCCACCGCCGATTCAGCGGCGGTCTTCGCGGTGCGTGCGGCCAGCAGGGTCAGCGTGGGCATATTGCCGCCCTCTGCCAGCTTGTCATCGGCGGCAAGCTCGATCACGCGCTGGGCCAGCATCGCCTTGGCATTTTCCACCCCGGCCAGAAGATCGGGCCCGTCCAGCGTCAGCACCTCGGACCCGGCTTCGATGTGCTGCCCCTCGGTCACGTTGATCGTCGCAATCACGCCATTCCACCGCGCGGCCAGCGTCACGCTCTTGTCGGCCTGGGTCACCCCGGAAATCCGGATTGCCCGCTCATGGTCGGCAAAGACCGGCATCACCGCCGCCACGGTGGGCAGCACCGGCCCCGGCTTGGCCGGTTCCGCCGCGGCGCTGTCCGTCGCAGGTTGCGCGGCCAGCACCTGGTCGCTGCCGACCGAGGAAAACTTGCCCGTCACCACCCAGGCGCCGGCGGCGACCAGAACAACGATGGCGGCGATCCGGTGACCCGGCATGAGACGCGACATGAAACCAACTTTCCTGACCTTGCGACAGACATCCGACTGGCCGCGAGCACATCCCGTACAGGCCCGCGTTGCTCAAAACGTCAGGCGTGCTGCCACAGCGAAAAGATAAGAGCTTTTGGCGGTCTTCAAGACCTCGTGACAAGTGTGCCCGGCAAAATAGGCCGAACTGCCACACCTTCAGGCAGTTTCCGCCGGGTCAGTTGAGCGCATCCACGCATTTGATCAGCGCGCCGATCGACGCCTGCGAGCCCCAGAGGCTGTAGTCCTGCACATCCTCGCCCTGATCGTTGCGCAGGTAGAGCGTGTTGCCCCCGATCACCTCGCGCAGGAACTGGGTGCCGCTCTTGCTGTCGGGCAGGTCGAACAGCACCGACTGCTTGTAAAGTTCGGCATTGGACATCGACCAGGGCGCGCGCCCGTCGATCTGCACCTCGAGGTCGGCGTTGGACTGATCGAAGCTCCAGCCCGAGGAGTAGAACTGAAGCTTGATCGGGTTCGTATTGTCGGCCCAGATCGAGAAGGAATCGTCGGGGTAGGTCACCTGCGCCACGCAGGCCATCGTGCCGTCGTCAAACGCCACGACGCGGACCTCCCAGTCCTTGTAGGAATAAAGCACCTTGTCGGTGCTGCTCGCGGCGAAGACCGAACCGGCGAGAGTGGAGAGAACGAGCACGGAAACCAAAGACCGGACAACATTCATGGCAGCCCCCTGAAATGACTGACTCGAACGTTAATGGTTCGTCGGCAGTCAATCAAGTTTCCGTGAGGTCCGCCTGAGCCTCCGCCGTCAGCCCGGGCGGTCGTCCCACTCCCAGGGCCGGGTGAACTCGCCCAGCACCTTTTCCACCGCGGCGGCTTCGACCACGCCGGTGCGCCGGACCTTCGCCACCAGCCCGCGCTTCTTGTCGTCGACCACCTCGCTCACCTTCGCTTCCACCCCGGCCTTGGTCAGCGCGTGATCATAGACCCGCATGATCGCGCGCTTGCGCAGGTCGGGCTTGAACACCTTGCCCACCGCCGTCTTCGGCAGTTCGGCCAGAATCTCGATGTGCTTGGGCACCGCGGCGCGTTCATGCACATGCTCCCGTGCATGGTGCAAGAGCGCCTCGGGCGTCACCACGGCCCCCTCGACCAGCTCGACATAGACGCAGGGCAGTTCGCCGGCGAAGGCATCGGGTTGACCGATCGCGCCCGCGAAGGCGACCGCCGGATGGCTCATCAGCGCCTCCTCGATCTCGGCCGGGTCGATGTTGTGACCGCCCCGGATGATCAGATCCTTGGCCCGCCCGGTGATATAGAGGTAGCCGTCGGTGTCGATCCGCCCCAGATCGCCCGTGCGCAGATAGCGTTCATCGGCATACAACCCCACGTTCTTGTCGGCTTCGGTGTAGGTCATGCCCGGATAGACGCCCGGATTGGACACGCAGATCTCGCCGACCTCGTCGGTGCCGCATTCCTTGATCACCGTGCCCGCGGCATCGCAGCGCAGGATGCGCACATGCGTGTAGGGAAACGGGATGCCGACCGAGCCGATCTTCTTGTTGCCGCTGGGCGGGTTGACCGACACCAGACAGGTGCATTCGGTCAGCCCGTAGCCCTCGACGATGGTCACCCCGGTCGCCTTCTCGAAGCGGCGGTAAAGCTCCACCGGCAGCGCCGCCGAGCCCGACAGCGCCAGCTTCAACGACGACACATCGGCATCAATCGGCCGCTGCATCAGCGCCGAGATGGCGGTGGGAACGGTGATGACGAAGGTCACCTTCCAGCGTTCCACCAGCTTCCAGAAGTTGTGCATCACGCCGTCGCCGCGATAGCCCGCCGGGGTCGGAAACACCACATGCGCCCCGCTCGACAGCACCGACATCAGGATCGGATAGGCCGCGAAGACGTGAAACAGCGGCAGCGGGCAGAACACCACGTCATCGGCGGTGAACAGCATCCGCGCGCCCAGCCAGCCGTTGTAGATCATCCCCGAAACGCGGTGCTGCGCCACCTTCGGCATCCCGGTGGTGCCGCCGGTGTGGAAACAGGCCGCCACGCGGTCGCCAGCCGGATCGTCGAAGGTCAGCGCATCGGCCCGCTGCCGGGCGCATTCGCGCGCGAAGCTGAGCACGCGCGCCTTGTGCGGCACCGCGTGCCTGGGCCGGATGAACGGCACGATCCACTTCTTCGGCGGGGCCAGGTAGCGGTTGAGGTCGACCTCCAGCACGGTATGCACCCCCGGCGCATGGGCCACCGCCTCGGCGACCTTCCCGGCGATGTCGGTCTTGGGAAAGGCGCGCAGCGTCACCACCACCTTGGCCTTGGTCTCGCGCAGGATCGCGGCGATCTGGGCGGCGTCCAGCAGCGGGTTGATCGGGTTCACGATCCCCGCCACCGCGCCCGCGATCAGCGTCACCGCGGTTTCGGTGGTGTTGGGCAGCACATAGGCCACCACATCCCCCGGCCCGATCCCGAGCGCGCGGAACAGGTTCGCCGTCTGCGTCACCTTGGCCTTCAACTCGGTCCAGGTCAGCGTCTCGGCCGGATCGGTCGGGCCCGAGGTCAGTTGAAAGCTGAAAGCCGACTGGGCCGCATGGCGCGCCGTCGTCTCGCAGAGCAGTGCATAAAGCGACCCGGCCATCGGCCGCGCCTCCCAGGGCGCCTCGGCCTCGATGTCGTTGCGGTCCGCCATTGACGCGAATGAACCCATGATCCCCTCCTCACCGCCTCTTTCGGGCGGCCCTCGGGGAAGGTTCAACGGTTTTGCGCCTTCGCGCAAGCCTCAGCCCGCGCCGCAACGCAGCGTCATGCCCGGCCTATTCCGCCGCCAGCCCGTCGGTGAACTGCAGCCGCGCCAGCCGGGCGTAAAGCCCGCCGCCCGCCACCAGATCGTCATGCGTGCCCTGCGCGACGATGTGGCCGTGCTCGAACACCACGATGCGGTCGGCCTTCTTCACCGTCGCCAGCCGGTGCGCCACGATCAGCGTGGTGCGGGTCTCGCTCAGCTTCTCCACCGCCTGCTGTACCGCCCGCTCGCTTTCGGCATCCAGCGCGCTGGTTGCCTCGTCCAGCAGCAGGATCGGCGCGTCGCGCAGGATCGCCCGGGCAATGGCGATGCGCTGCTTCTGGCCACCCGACAGCATCACGCCGCGCTCGCCCACATAGGTGTCATAGCCGCGCGGCAACGCGGCGAGGAAATCGTGCGCCGCAGCCGCCTGTGCCGCGGCCTCGACCTCGGCGTCGCTGGCCTCGGGCCGGCCAAAGCGGATGTTCTCGCGCGCCGAGGTGGCGAAGATCACCGGATCCTGCGGCACCAGCGCGATCGCCCGGCGGAAATCGTCGCGCGCCATCTTGCGCAGGTCGATGCCGTCGATCGTCACCGCGCCTGACTGCGGATCATAGAACCGCTGCAACAACTGGATGATCGTCGTCTTGCCCGCGCCCGAGGGCCCGACCAGCGCCACCGTCTCGCCCGGCGCCACGTTCAGCGTGATCCCGTCCAGCGCCGAAACTTCGGGCCGCGCCGGATAGCGGAACGTCACCCCCTCGAACCCGATCGCTCCCTTCGCGGGGCGCGGCAGCGGCACCGGCCGCACCGGGTCCGTCACCGTGTCCTTCGCCTGCAACAGCTCCACCAGCCGCTCAGTCGCGCCCGCCGCGCGCTGCAACTCGCCGATGATCTCGCTCAACGCGCCGACCGAGCCCGCCACCAGCACCGAGTAGATCACGAACTGGATCAGGCTGCCCGCCGTCATCATGCCCGCCCGCACATCCCGCGCGCCGATCCACAGCACACCCACGATCCCGGTGAACACCAGGAAGATGACGATCATCGTCATCACCGCCCGCGCCCCAATCCGCGTCTTCGCCGACAGGAACGACTTCTCGGTCATCGCGCCAAAGGTCGCCCGGCTTTCGCGCTCATGCGTGAAGGCCTGCACCGTCTGCACCGAACTCAGCGCCTCGGACGCGTTGCCCGACGACTGCGCGATCCAGTCCTGGTTCTCGCGGCTCAGTTTGCGCAACTGCCGCCCCAGCACCACGATCGGCACGATCACCGCCGGCACGATCAGCAAGACCAGCCCGGTCAGCTTGGCCGAGGTCAAGAGCATCAGCGCCAGCCCGCCCACCAGCATCAGCACGTTGCGCAGCGCCACCGACACCGACGAACCGATCACCGACAGGATCAGCGTGGTGTCCGTGGTCAGCCGACTCAGCACTTCGCCGGTCAGGATATTCTCGAAGAACGCCGGGCTCATTCCCACCACACGGTCGAACATCGCCTTGCGGATGTCGGCCACCACCCGCTCGCCCAGCCGGGTGACAAGGTAATACCGCGTGCCGGTGCCCAGCGCGAGCAGCGTCGCGATCACCAGCGCCGCGCCGAAGTAGCTGTCCAGCAGCGCGGCGCTGCCGGTGTTGAAATTGTCCACCACCCGCCGCACCGCGATCGGCAGGATCAGCGAGATCACCGCGGTCGAGATCAGCGCCAGCCCCGCCCCGATCACCATCCGCCGGTACGGCCGCATGAACGGCCAAAGCGCCGCCAGCGCCCCGATCCGCTTCGACGAATCGCGTTTTTCAAGGATGACCGGTGACCGCGCCATGTGTGCTTCCCCTGCTATGCCGCTCCGCGCTTACGCCCCGAGCCGCGGCCCGGCAAGCGTCAAGGCTGCCGCAGCCGGGTCACGGATGGGTGAACGGGGGGGCAGCATGCCCGGGCCGCAGACCCCCTGCTGGACAGCCCACCGCCCCAGCCCCATAGTCGGCCAACGAACGAGGCGGGACCAGATGAGCCAAACAAGTGACGCCTACACGGAAGCCCGCCGCCGGGTCGCCGAAGCTAAGGCCACGGGCAATACAGAACTCGAGTTGTCGATCTGGGGACTTGCGACCATCCCCCCCGAACTCTCCGCCCTCGCCACGCTGAGAAGCCTGTACCTGATGGGCACTGAGGTCACCGACATCGCCCCCGTCAGCACCCTCACCGCGCTGAAACGCCTCAACATTGAGGGCACAAAGGTCACTGACCTTAGCCCCCTCAGGACCCTTACCTCACTGCAACAACTCTACCTCATGGACACAAGGGTCTCCAACCTCGCCCCCCTCGCGTCCCTTACCGCGTTGGAAGACCTTGACCTCGACTCCTCCGAAGTCAAAGACCTGCGCTCAATCCGCCATTTCACCGCCCTCAGGGAAGCCGCGGGTCTTTCGTCTGATGGCCTCCAATTCCGCGATACCCCCGCCACTCGCCTCGACCCCGAACTGGACCGTCTGTCCGAAATCGACGACGCCGAGACCCGCACCCGCGAAACCCTCGCCTATCTCAACGCACTCGATGATGCCGCCTATGATCGCCTGCTGGGCCTGCCCCCAACAGATCCCGCCCCCACGCCCGAACAGGACACAGCGCTTCCCGTCACCGTCGCCGAGGGCAAGGCCGAGGTCGCCCCGGCGCTGCCCGTGGGTGCCGAACTCACCGATCCGGTCAAGCGCAAGGCGCTCGAACGGCTCCGCGAGGCGGTCGAGGTTCTGCGCCGGTCCGGTAACCAGCACCCTGATATCGACACCATCTCACGCCGCCTCGCCGCCGAGCTTGCGCACGATTTCCCCGCCATCGACCTGATGGAGGTGCATTTCGACCTGACCGCCTGCCGCAGCATCTTCACCCGCCGGGATGAACGCGAAGGCGATGACCGCCTTGCCCCCGAAACTGTCACGGCGCTCGACAGGGTCTGGATGATCGGCCCCGGTCTGACCCTCGACAACCCCGAGGTCGAGGTGTTCGAGGCGCGCTATCGCCGCCATGCGCAGGCCACCGACACCACCGCCCCTATCGCCGCGCAAGACGAGTTGTCGCGCGCCATCATCACGGCCCCCGACGCCTTCGGCCCGCGCATCATCAGCTACAGCGCCACCTTCACCCAAAGTTCGACCGATCCCGAAACCCGCGTCCGCGTCGCGCAGCAGACCGTTAACCGAAACATCGTGATCGCTCTGGGGAGATACGTCGCCCCGGTTGCTTTGAATGCGCTGATCGGACATGAGACTATCAGTTTCGCCGGATGGCTTTGGGCGAACCACTCGGTCATAACGACACTTGCCCAATACTGGGGCGACGGCTTCGCGGCGTGGATCGGGCCAATTCTGGACTACGCCCGCGACCGCGTCCAACCCGGTCCGAAGCGCGACTGAACGCGCCCCAATCCTTACCATCCTCTTAACACCCCGCCCCGAACGTCGATGGAACGTCGGTGCTTTTTCGGTGCAAAATCGGTGCGGAAACGGTGTCCCTGTTTCCCAGCAATTTCAATGGTTTGGAGGAGTGGAGCGGGCGGCGGGAATCGAACCCGCGTCTTTAGCTTGGAAGGCTAAGGTCTTACCATTACACAACGCCCGCGCTGCCCCTCCAATATCCGCTGCGGTGGCTCAAGGCAAGCTGTCAGGCGGCCAGCGGCGCAATCAGGCCGGGGCCCTCGACGCGGTTGGAATTCACTTTGGGATCAACGCGATACACCTCCCAGGTGTGCGCTGGTGCGGCGTGCATCAGGGCCGCCGCCCCGGTGCCCGCCTCGCCCAGCCACAGCGGCCAGTCGGCGCGTTCCACCGTCACCGGCTCGCGGTGATGCACCTTCGCGACCGCGTCGCCGGACTCGGTGGTGACAATCGCGAAGGTCACCAGCGCCTGCCCCTCCCGTTCCCACGCCTGCCAAATTCCAGCAAAAGCAAGGGGTTGCCCGTCCACCCGCCGGATGTACCACGGCAGCCGGGCGGCGTTGTCCCCAGCGCTCCACTCGTAAAACCCCGAGGCCGGGATCAGGCAGCGCCGCGCCCGCACCGCCGCGCGAAAGGCGGGCTTGGTCGCGATGGTGTCGGCCCGCGCATTGATCAGGAGCGGCCCATCCTTGGGGCTTTTGTACCAGCCGGGCAGGAACCCCCAGCGCATCGGGCGCAGTCGCCGCGCGCCGCCCTCGGACGTCACCACGGCGACCGGCTGGGTCGGGCAGATGTTGTAGCGCGGGCTCGGCGGCAAATCGTTCGAGACCACCGCGTCGAACAGCGCGGCGATCGCCTCATCCGGGTGGGTCATCACGAAACGGCCGCACATCTCGCCGTCTTTCGAATTGGTTGCGCGCCCCGCCGCAGCCGGGGCGCGCGCCGGGGTTACTGGCCGACCGTCTTGATCCGGCCTTCGACCTTCTCGGTCACATGACCGATCTTGGCGACATAGGTCATCACGTCGTTCGCCATCAGGTTGCCCGCGGTGTCATTCACCAGCACCTTGCCGCCGCCCAGCGCGGTATAGCCATCGCCGCCCGACAGCATGTAGTCGTTGGTCGCAACCTTGTAGACCGCGTTCATGTCAAGCGACTTGCCGCCCACCATGACCGAGGCGACGCGCGAGCCCGCCGGGGCCTTCGGGTCATAGACGAACTGCATCCCCGCCACCTGCGGGAATCGCCCGGCGCCGTCGGCGACCTGGCTTACCCCGTTCTCCAGCGCCGCCAGGATCTGGCTGCCCGGAATCTCGGTCACCACGGTCTTGTTGCCGAACGGCAGCTCGGTCAGGATGTCGCGCCGCGTCAGTTGCAGGCCCGCGTCATAGGTTCGGTCGGCACGGATGCCGCCGCCGTTGATGATGGCGAGATCGGCCCCGGTGGCGTCCTTCACCGCATCGGCGATCAGATCGCCCATCGCCGATTCCTCGCCGCGCACCACGTTGCGCCGCGAGTCGAGCGCCACGTCGGTGGTGCCGATCACCACGTTCAGGCTCTGGTCGAGCTGCGCCTTCAGCCCGTCGACCACCTTCTGCGTCTCGGGGTCGGGTGCCACGCTCGCGGTATCGACAAAGCGGAAGTTC
Source organism: Solirhodobacter sp. (assembly GCF_964715405.1). Taxonomy (NCBI): domain Bacteria; kingdom Pseudomonadati; phylum Pseudomonadota; class Alphaproteobacteria; order Rhodobacterales; family Paracoccaceae; genus Solirhodobacter; species Solirhodobacter sp. The sequence goes on from NZ_CBAICG010000002.1 coordinate 73,095, forward strand.
GGCGTCCATTTCACCGTGCGCTTGCCGTCCTTGACGTCCACCGTCACCGTCAGGTCGAGCGGGTCCATGAAGCGCGCGTCCATCGAGGTCTCGACATAGGCGGTAATGCCGTCGTAGCCGGTCATGTAGTCATGATCGTCGCCCGACATGATCACGTCGAAGGCGTGGCTCGCCATCATCTCGAAGTCCTGGCTGTGCGGCGTCTGCGCGACCGCGATCACCAGATCGGCGCCGTCCTTGCGGGCCTGCCTGGCCGCCGCGACCCCGGTGGAAACCGAGGGCAGGAACTTCAGGTCGCCCGAGCTTGATACGGTGGGCGTGTCATCCTCGGAAATCGGGATCAGCGCGATCTTCAGCCCGGCGATTTCCTTCACCATCACCCCTTGCAGCCCCTTCAGCGGCGAGCCGTCGGCGTTGGTGATCGAGATCGTGGCCCAAGGGTATTTCGACTTCGCCACCTTGTCGAAGAAGTTGTCGGGGCCGAAGTCGAACTCGTGGTTGCCGGGCACCGCGATGTCGAAGGGCACGATGTTGGTCAGGTCGATGGTGTTCTGCCCCTTGTCAAGGCCCGACATCAGCGAGGGCGACAGCATGTCGCCGTCAAACACGTAAAGCGTGTTCGGGTTCGCCGCCTTCTCGGCCTTCGCCAGCGCATTGAGGCGGGCGAAGCCGCCGCGATCCTTCCCGGCGTCGAAGTTGTAAAGATCGCCCACCCCGAGGATGGTCAGCTTCACCGTATCGGCCGCCATTGCCGCGGGCGCGGCAAGGCCAGCCACGGCGGCAGCACCCATCAGGGCGGCGGCGAGCGTGCGGGCACGTCTGGTCATTGCGGGTCTCCTTGTCTGGACTGGCGCGAGAGTGATGGTCCCGATCGCCCGTGTCAAAGCCTTCACGCGGCCAAAATGCGCATTCAAGATGACTTGCGCGTGACGTTGGGCCATTGACCGCCACGAGGACAACGGGCATCACGCACCCATGCTGATCTTCAAGATTTTCCGCCGCTCCGAATGGAACGCCTTCCGTGACGCGGGGGAAACCGCTGGCGCACCGATCGACCGGGCCGATGGCTTCATCCATTTTTCCACCGCCGGTCAGGTGCCGGAAACCGCGGCACGGCACTTTGCGACCGAAAGCGATCTGGTGCTGGTCGCCGTGCGCCCCGATGCGCTTGGCGTGGCGCTGAAGTGGGAGCCCTCGCGCGGTGGCGCGCTGTTCCCGCACCTCTACCGCATCTTGCGGCTAAACGAGGTGGTGTGGGACAAGTCGCTGCCCCTCGGTGCCACCGGCCACATTTTCCCCGAGGGGATGCTGTGAGCCTGATCGAACGCGCGGGCCTTGCCGCGCTGCACCGGATCGACCCCGAGCGGGCGCATGGCCTTGCGCTGCTGGCGTTGCGCGCGGGCCTGGTGCCGCTGCCCGGTCCCGTCACCTCGCCGCGTCTTGGCACCACGCTGGCGGGCCTGAGCCTGCCGAACCCCGTGGGGCTTGCCGCGGGCTTCGACAAGAACGCCGTCGCCCTCGGCCCCCTCGTCCGCGCGGGCTTCGGCTTCATCGAGGTCGGCGCCGCCACGCCGCGCCCGCAACCCGGCAACCCGAAACCGCGCCTGTTCCGGCTGACCGAGGATCGCGCCGCGATCAACCGCTTCGGCTTCAACAACGAGGGCGCCGCCGCGATCGCCGCCCGCCTCGCGCAGCGGCCGAAGGGCGGCGTGATCGGCCTCAACCTCGGCGCCAACAAGGACAGCGCCGACCGCGCCGCCGATTTCGCGGCCGTGCTGGCGACCTGCGGCGGCCATATCGACTTCGCCACCGTCAATGTCTCCTCGCCCAACACCGAACGGCTGCGGGATTTGCAGGGCAAGGCCGCGCTGGCCGCCCTGCTGGCCGGTGTGCTGGAGGTCCGGGCGGGCCTCCTCCGCCGCATCCCGGTGTTCCTGAAGATCGCGCCCGACCTTGACGACGGCGGCCTTGCCGACGTCGCCGAGGTCGCGCTGGCCTCCGGCATCGACGGCATCATCGCCACCAACACCACACTTGTGCGCGACGGTTTGAAAAGCCGCCATCGCGGCGAAGCAGGCGGCCTGTCCGGCGCGCCGCTGTTCGAGAAATCCACCCGCATCCTGGCGCGGCTGTCGCAGCTGACCAATGGCAAGCTGCCGCTGATCGGCGTCGGTGGCATCGCCACGCCGGAACAGGCTTACGCCAAGATCCGGGCCGGCGCCTCGGCGGTGCAGGTCTACACCGCGATGGTCTACGACGGTATCGGCCTTGCCGCCCGGCTCGCCCGCGGCCTTGACGCGCTGCTGGTGCGCGACGGCTTCACGACGGTGGCCGAGGCGGTGGGCAGCGGCCGCGCAGAGTGGCTCTGACCGCTGCGCCAGTGGTGGGGGCCACGGGTCAGCCTACCGGGCTGCGCCGTCTACCCGCATTTCGAATAGCCGCAGTTGGCGCAGGTCATGCAGCCCTCGACCATCCGCATTTCGAAGCTGCCGCAGCTTGAACAGGCCTTGCCGCGGCCGCCCGAGACCTGGGCGATCTGGGCACGCGGGTCGGTCTTCAGCCCCATGCCCTCGCCGTCGATGAAGCCGATCTGGATCAGGTGGCGCTCGATCACGCCGCCGATCGCGGCGAGGATCGAGGGGATGTAGCGCCCTTCCATCCAGGCGCCGCCGCGCGGGTCGAACACCGCCTTGAGTTCCTCCACCACGAACGAGATGTCGCCGCCGCGCCGGAATACCGCCGAGATCATCCGCGTCAGCGCCACCGTCCAGGCGAAATGCTCCATGTTCTTGGAGTTGATGAAGACCTCGAACGGCCGCCGATGCCCGGCGATCACGATGTCGTTGATGGTGATGTAGATCGCGTGCTCGCTGTCGGGCCACTTCAGCTTGTAGGTCGCGCCCTCCAGCGCCTGCGGCCGGTCGAGCGGTTCCGAGAGATAGACCACCTCGCCCGAGGCCGCCGCCTGCGACTGGGCGTGCGCCTCGGCCTGCGTCGGCTCGGTCTTCTCGGATACCGTCAGCACGGACCCGGTGACGTCGTTCGGCCGGTAGGTCGTGCAACCCTTGCAGCCCTGATCCCAGGCGGCCATGTAGACCTCCTTGAAGGCATCAAAGCTGATGTCCGCGGGGCAGTTGATGGTCTTCGAGATCGAGCTGTCCACCCACTTCTGCGCGGCGGCCTGCATCCTGACGTGGTCGAGCGGCGGCAGGGTCTGGGCGTCGACGAAATGATCGGGCAACGGTCGGTCGCCGAACTTCCGCCGCCACAGGGCGACGGCGTAGTCCACCACCTCTTCCTCGGTGCGCGACCCATCCTTTTGCAACACCTTGCGGGTGTAGGCGTAGGCGAAGACCGGCTCGATCCCGGAACTCACGTTCCCCGCGTAAAGGCTTATCGTGCCTGTCGGAGCGACCGAGGTCAGCAGCGCGTTGCGGATCCCGTGGGCGGCGATGGCATCGCGGACGTCCTTGTCCATCTGCAACATATTGCCCGATGCGAGATAGCCCTGCGCGTCGAACAGCGGGAACGGCCCCTTCTCCTGCGCAAGGTCGACCGAGGCGAGATAGGCGGCCCGCGCGATGGCGTGCATCCACGCTTCGGTCGCCGCCATCGCCGCGTCGGACCCATAGCGCAGCCCCAGCATCAGCAGCGCATCGGCAAGCCCGGTGACGCCCAGCCCGATGCGGCGCTTCGCCTGCGCCTCGGCTTCCTGTTGCGGCAGCGGAAAGCGGGACGTGGTCACCACGTTGTCCAACATCCGCACCGCGGTGCGCACCAGCGTGTCGAGCGCCGCCATGTCGATCCGGGCGGTCGGCTCGAACGGATCGGACACCAGCCGCGCAAGGTTGATCGAACCCAGAAGGCAGGCGCCGTAGGGCGGCAACGGCTGTTCACCACAGGGGTTGGTCGCGGCGATCGTCTCGACGTAGTTCAGGTTGTTCATCGCGTTGATGCGGTCGATGAAGATCACGCCCGGTTCCGCGAAATCGTAGGTGGAGCGCATGATGCGGTTCCACAGATCGCGCGCGGGCAGGGTCTTGTAGACCTTGCCGCCGAAAGTCAGTTCCCACGCCTCGCCCGCCTTGACGGCGGCCATGAAGGCATCCGTCACCAGCACCGACAGGTTGAACATGCGCAGCCGGGCCGGATCCTGCTTGGCCTCGATGAAGGCCTCGATGTCGGGATGGTCGCAGCGCATGGTGGCCATCATCGCGCCACGACGCGAGCCCGCCGACATGATGGTGCGGCACATCGCATCCCACACATCCATGAAGCTGAGCGGGCCGGAGGCATCCGCCGCCACCCCATGCACCGCCGCGCCGCGCGGGCGGATCGGCGAGAAATCGTAGCCGATGCCGCCGCCCTGCTGCATGGTCAGCGCGGCCTCGCGCAGCATGTCGAAGATGCCGCCCATGCTGTCGGGGATGGTGCCCATGACAAAGCAGTTGAACAGCGTGACGCTGCGCCCGGTGCCCGCCCCGGCCGTGATGCGGCCCGCGGGCAGAAAACGGAAATCCTCCAGCGCGGCGTAGAAGCGCTCCTCCCAGATGGCGGGGTCGGTCTCGACCTCCGCCAGCGACCGCGCGACGCGGCGCCAGGTCTCCTCCAGCGTGGCGTCGATCGGGGTGCCGTCGGCCGCCTTCAGACGATACTTCATGTCCCAGATCTGCTCGGCGATGGGGGCGGCGAAGCGGGTCATGGCAGCATCCTCGTGGCAGGGAAGTGAGCATTCCAATATACGCCCTCGGCTTGAACTCCGCAACGCGTAGCCTAGAGTCCGGGGCCGACAACATGATCTAGCAAGAGCGAGTCGCGGCCATTTCGACCACCCACATCCTGAAGCTCTGCGTCGGCGCGGATCGCGTCGAGGACCTGATCGACTGGCAGGACCAGCGCCGCGCCGAAGACCCGGCGTGGCAGACGAGCCATGTCACCCGGATGTGGCCCAAGCGCGCCGACGAGGTGCTGAACGGCGGCTCGCTCTACTGGGTGTTCAAGGGGATGGTGCTGGCGCGCCAGCGCATCCTGCGGCTGGACGCGCGGCAGGGGGCCGACGGCGTGCTGCGCTGCGCCCTCGTGCTCGACCCCGCCGTGATCCGCACCGAGCCGCAACCGCGCCGCCCGTTCCAGGGCTGGCGCTACCTTGCCCCCGACGACGCCCCGCGCGACCTGCGCAGGTCCGGCCCGCGGGAAGAGGCGTTGCCGCCCGCGCTGGCGGCCGCGCTGGCCGAAATCGGTGTGCGGTAACGGCCGACTGCGGAAGCCTCCGGCGGGAGTATTTGGGCCAAGAAGAATGGGGTCAGAGGTGATCCGGCAGGTCGAGCCCGAGGGTTGCCAGCAGCGACTCCAGCGCCGGGCGGGCACCGTTCGACCAGTCGGCGGCGCGGGCCGCGTAAAGCGTCGCCTCGGACCGGTGGATCAGGCCGTCCGACAGGATCTTCAGGTGGTTGGCGCGCAGGGTCTCGCCCGATGACGTGATGTCGGCGATCGCCTCGGCGGTGAGGTTCTTCACCGTGCCCTCGGTCGCGCCCTGACTGTCCACCAGTTGATAATCCGCCACCCCGTTGTCGCGCAGGAAATCGCGCACAAGCCGGTGGTATTTCGTGGCGATCCGCAGCCGGTGGCCATGCGCGGCGCGAAAGGCGCTGGCGGCGGCGTCGAGGTCGTCGAGCGTGTCGACGTCGATCCAGAACGCGGGCACGGCGATGATCAGGTCGGCGAAACCGAACCCCAGCGCGGCGAGGTCGGCGACCTGATCCTCCCAGTCCACCAGCTTCTCGCGCACGAGGTCGGAGCCGGTGACGCCCAGATGGATCCGCCCGGCCGCCAGTTCGCGCGGAATCTCGCCCGCCGACAGCAGCACCGCCTGCACCCCATCGGCCCCGCCGACCGCAGCGGAATATTCCCGTTCCGACCCCACGCGGCGCATCTCGACGCCGCGGGCGCCGAACCATTCGAATGTCTTCTCCATCAGCCGCCCCTTGGACGGCACGCCGATCTTCAGGCTCATGCCCGCCCCTCCGTCAGCGCGGCGACAAGGCCGGGGCGGATCACGCCGCCGACGGCGGGGATCGACCGGCCCTGCCCCAGCACCCGCGTCAGCGCATCGTAGCGCCCGCCCGAGGCGACGGGGGGCAGGTCGGCGCGCCCCTCGGCGTGGAAGCTGAAGACGAAGCCGTCGTAATATTCCAGCGTGGTGCGGCCGTGGCTGGCCTCGAAATCGAGGTTGCCGACGTCGATGCCGCGGCGTGACAGCGCATCAAGGCGGCGGGCGAAGCGGTCCACCGCCGGGGCGATGCTCGGCAGGTCCACTGCCACGTCGCGCAGATGGCCCAGCGCATGGGGCGCGGTGTCGCGCAGGGTCAGCACATCCTCCAGCAGGTCCACCTCGGCGGCCGACAGCGGCGGCGTGGCCGCATCCTCGGCCAGCGCGGCGGCGCGGGCGGCAACCTCGGCGGGATCGCGCAGGCCGATGGCGGGGCCGGCGGCAGCGATCAGGTCGGCGGCCGAAGCGCCGGCCAGCGCCGCCAGCAACCGCGCGCGGGGTTCCGGCTGCGGGGTACGGCCGCCGAAGCGGTCGAGCAGCGCGCGGAACCGGCGCGGCCGCCAGATATGGCGCAAAAGCGCGGCGCGGCGGCGCTCGCTGGTGGTCAGGCCGTGCACCGCCGCCATCAGGATGCCGATGTCGCCCGTTGCCGCGCGCAGCCGCAGCGGCGCCAGCACGTCGGCGAACAGCGCGAAGACTTCGGCATCGGCATCCTCGGGGTTGTCCCGCGCGAAAACCTCGTAGCCGACCTGCAGATACTCGCGGGCCCGCACGCCCAGGTGATCCTGGCGCCGGAACACCTCGCCCATGTAGGTGTAGCGCGCCGGTTCCGCCCCGTGCGCCATGTGCATCTGCACCACCGGCACGGTGAAGTCGGGGCGCAGCATCATCTCGCCCTCCAGCGGGTCGTAGGTCATGTAGGCGCGGGCCCGGATATCCTCGCCGTAAAGGTCCAGCAGCGTGTCGGCGGGCAGCAGGATATCGGCATCGACCGGCACCGCCCCGGCCGCCTGGAAACGGGCGAAGAGCCGTTCCGCCTCGGCGCGGTCTGCGGCTTTCATCCGGCGGCCCCGAGGATGCGGCGCACGGCGGCGACCAGATCGGCGCGCGCGACCTCGGTCTGCGCCGGTTGCGCCTTCCATTCCTCGACGCTGGCGGCGGCGGCGATCTTCGCGCCCAGCACCAGATCCTTCACCTGCACGACGCCCCGCGCGGCCTCGTCGGCGCCCTGGATGATGGCCACGGGCGACTGCCGTTTGTCGGCGTATTTCAACTGGTTGCCGAAGTTCTTGGGGTTGCCGAGATACATCTCGGCCCGGATGCCCGCCGCGCGCAACTCACCCACGATGGCCATGTAATCTGCCATCCGGTCACGATCCATCACCGTCACCACCACCGGGCCGGGGGTCGCCGGTTTTGATTTTCGCAACGCATTAAGAATGGCCAACAACCGATCAACTCCGATTGACACGCCAGTTGCCGGAACTGACTGGCCCGTAAAACGCTTCACGAGATCGTCGTATCGTCCACCACCAGCAACCGAGCCGAAGGTTCGCTTTCTGCCCATTTCGTCAAATGTCTCGGCTGTAACTTCAGCTTCGAATACGGGTCCGGTGTAATACCCGAGACCGCGAACGACCGACCAATCGATCATCGTGTTTCGGCCAGCATATCCAAGCTTGTCCAGGAGTTCAGAGATAGTCTCAAGTTCGGATACGCCGTCCGAGCCACTCGGGGTAGAACCAACGAAGCCCCTGATCGAAGCGAGGCGATCTGCTTCGGTACCTTGAGGGGTCTCGAAGAACCAAGCGAACATATCGACCTGTTCGTCGCTGAGACCGGCACCTTTGGTGAAGTCGCCACTTTGGTCCAACCGACCTTTACCAAGCAGCGCCCTGACGCCGTCGACTCCGAACTTGTCGAATTTGTCAATCGCTCGAAGAACGATCCCGCGCTCCATGGCAAACTTGCTGGGATCATTCGCGTCGTAAAGGCCAGTGGCCTCCATCACTCCATTCAGGACCTTGCGATTGTTGATGCGAACAACAAAGCTGTCCTGCGGAATGCCAAGCGCATTCAATGCGTCGCACAGCATCGCGCACATCTCGGCATCCGCCACCACCGACGCCGACCCCACCGTATCCGCATCGCATTGATAAAACTGGCGAAACCGCCCCGGCCCCGGCTTTTCGTTGCGCCAGACCGGGCCCATCGCATAGCGCCGGTAGGGGCTGGGCAACTCGTTGCGATACTGCGCCGCGACGCGCGCGAGGGGGGCCGTCAGGTCGTAGCGCAGCGCCAGCCAATCGGCATCCTCGTCCTGCCAGGCGAACACGCCGTCGTTCGGGCGATCCACGTCGGGCAGGAACTTCCCCAGCGCTTCAACGGTTTCCACCGCCGAGGTTTCCAAGGGATCGAAGCCGTAGCGGTGGTAGACCGCGGCGATCTGCGCCAGCATGGCGTTGCGTTCGGCCACCTCGGCGCCGAAATAGTCGCGAAACCCCTTGGGTGTCTCGGCGCGCGGCCGCCGGGGGGATTTGTCCTGTGCCATCTTGCTCGCCTCGTCCCGCTGTCGCCGGGTGGCTTAGCGGATGGGGGGCGGCGGGGCAAGGTGGGGGGTTAACGCACCGTTCGGAGAACACCGAAACCGCACCGATTTCGCACCGATTTTACACCGACGTTCGCAGCCGCTAGGATGCCGCCATGACCAGCCCGCTGACCCCGCTCGAAGAACAGATCGCCCACCTGACCCGCACGGTCGAAGACCTCTCGGAGGTTGTCGCCCGCCAGGCGCGCGAGATCGACGTCCTCGGCCGCCGCCTCGGCCTCCTGATGCAGCGCGAGGCGGAGCGTGAAGCCGACACCGGCGGCACGATCCCGCTGGCCGATCAGCGCCCGCCGCACTGGTAAGCCCGCGCCCCCCATTCTTCTTGGCGCCAAATACTCCCGCCGGAGGCTCCGCCATCGGCCCCGGTCGCGACGCCCTACAGCATGGCGAAGCGGTAGGCGGCGACGGCCAGCGCGAAAAGGCCGACCGCGATGGTCAGCGGCCGGTGCGGCACCTTGCGGGCCAGCAGGCCGCCTGCGAAGGACGCGGGCAACCCCCCGGCGATCAGCCCCAGGATGGCGCTGCCGACCCCGTGCCAGTTGGTGCCGCCGCCCCAGGTGCCCGCGCCGAAGGTGGCCGCCAGCATCACCGAGACCGCGACCGTCACCACCGCCTCGGCCGCCATCGAGGCGCCGATGGCGTGGCGGGCGGGCAGGCCCATGCCCAAGAGCGCGGGCGTGACGATCGGGCCCCAGCTGCCGCCGATCCCCTCGATCGCGCCGCCGACAAAGCCGACGGCACCAAGGCGGATATGGCTGACCGCTTTGGGCGGGCTTGGGCGGAACGCCTTGACCAGGATCAGCAGGCCGACCACCACAAGGTAGATGTTGGTCAGCAGGATCAGCGGCGCCCCCTTCAGCGTCGACAGCAGGAACGCCCCCGCCAACCCGCCAACCACCCCCCACAGCGCGATGCGCCAGACCACGCGGCCCTCCAGGTTGCCATTCATCCAGTGCGAGAGGGTCAGCGTGGCGAGCGTCGGCAGCTTGGCCGCGTTGACGCTGACCGACACCAGCGGGGCGGCGACGCCCTGCGCCAGCAGGATCGCGGCCGAGATGATGCCGAAGCCCATCCCGAGCATCCCGTTCACCAGCATCGCGAAGAACCCGACGGCAGCGAATTCGATGAAACGGTCCAAGAAAGTCACCTCAGCGCGACAGCGCCAAGGCGGGAAGCTATCTCAGGCAGGCGCATTCTCAACAGGAAATCCGAGGGGGGTGCGGGACGTTGATCCACGATGCCGCAAAGGGTTGGAATTCTGTTCTCGCATCGCGACGTTTCCAAAGACGGCACGGAACAGGGTCTGCGCCCGGGCGATTCGGCCTCAGAGGTCTTCGACCATCACGACGCCCCTGATCGCCTTGATCGCGCCCTTGATCTGCGGGGTGACGGGGAAATCCTGCCCGGCAGTGATGTCGATCTCGCGGCCGGTTTCGGGGTCGGAAATGCAGAAGGTGACCGGCCCACGCGCACGCGCGCCCTCGCCCATCCGCGCCAGCAGGGCGGCGACCGAGGCGATGGCGGTGTCGTTGCCGATGTGGATGCGCAAGCCCGAGGTTCCGGCATCGGCCGCCACGCTGTCGATCGGTTGCGCCGCGCGGGCCAGCAGTTTCAGTGTGTCGCCTTCCAGATTGGCCTCGACCGTCAGCACAACGTTCCTGCCCGGTTCCAGATGGTCGCGGGCGGCTTCCAGCGTGTCGGAGAACACCGTCACCTCGTAAAGCCCGGTCGGGTCCGACAGCGAGACAAAGGCAAAGCGGTTGCCCTTGGCCGATTTGCGCTCCTGCCGGGCCGAGACCGATCCGGCGATCTTGGCGACCAGCGGGCCGCGTTCGGCGGCAATGGTGATTTCGGCCAGCGTCTGCACCCCCTTGCGCTTCAGGGGGGCCATGTAATCGTCCAGCGGGTGGCCCGACAGGTAGAAGCCGATCGCCTGATGTTCCTGCGCCAGCCGTTCCAGCGGCAGCCAGTCGTCGCCGCCCGGCAGGCGCGGTTCCGGCAGGTCGTCGCCCGCCTCGCCGAACAGCGAGACCTGGGTGGACCCCTTCGCCTCATGGATGGCGGCGGAATAGGCGGCCAGCGCGTCGAGCGAGTCGAACACCCGGCGGCGGTTGGGGTCCAGCACGTCGAAGGCCCCGGCGCGGGCCAGCATTTCCAGCGGGCGCTTGCCGATCCGCTTCAGGTCGCAGCGGCGGGCAAGGTCGAACAGCGTGACAAAAGGCTTGTCGCCCCGCGCCGCAACGATCAGGCGCATCGCATCGACGCCCACGTTCTTCAGCGCGCCCAGCGCGTAAAGCAGCGCGCCGTCCTTCACGCCGAAGGTGGCCAGACTCTGGTTGACGCAGGGCGCCACCACCCTGATCCCCAGCCGGTCCACCTCGCGTTTGTAGACAGCAAGTTTGTCGGTCAGGTGGATGTCGCAGTTCATCACCGCGGCCATGAATTCGACCGGGTGGTTGGCCTTGAGCCAGGCGGTCTGGTAGCTGACCACGGCATAGGCGGCGGCGTGGGATTTGTTGAAGCCGTAGTTGGCGAACTTTTCCAGCAGGTCGAAGACCTCGCCCGCCTTCTTTTCCGGCACGTTGTGGGTGGCCCTGGCCCCCTGCACGAACTTCGGGCGTTCCTTCGCCATCTCTTCGGCGATTTTCTTGCCCATCGCGCGGCGCAGCAGGTCGGCGCCGCCCAGCGAATAGCCCGCCATCACCTGGGCGATCTGCATCACCTGTTCCTGATAGACGATGATGCCCTGCGTTTCGGCCAGGATGCTGTCGATGGTGGGGTGGATCGATTCGAGGTCGCGCAGCCCGTTCTTGACCTCGCAATAGGTCGGGATGTTCTCCATCGGGCCGGGGCGGTAAAGCGCGACCAGCGCCACGATATCCTCGATGCAGGTCGGCTTCATCCGGCGCAGCGCGTCCATCATGCCCGAGCTTTCGACCTGGAACACCGCAACCGTTTTCGCCGCCGCGTAAAGCTCGTAGGTGGCCGCGTCGTCCAGCGGGATCGCGCCGATATCGTCCACCGCGCCCGCGGGCGGCTGGTAGAGCGTGCGGCCATCGGCCGCGAGGTGCAGGTGGCGGCCCTGCCCGCGGATCAGGTCCACCGCGTTCTGGATCGCCGTCAGGGTTTTCAGACCGAGGAAGTCGAACTTCACCAGCCCCGCCGATTCCACCCATTTCATGTTGAACTGGGTCGCGGGCATGTCAGACCGCGGATCCTGATACAGCGGCACCAGTTCGTCGAGCGGGCGGTCGCCGATCACCACCCCGGCGGCATGGGTCGAGGCGTTGCGCAGCAGTCCCTCGATCTGCTGGGCGTAGTCCAGCAGACGCCGCACCACTTCCTCGGCCTTGGCCGCCTCGCGCAGGCGCGGCTCGTCGGCCAGCGCCTTCTCGATGCTGACGGGCTTCACGCCTTCCAGCGGGATCATCTTCGACAGCCGGTCCACCTGGCCGTAGGGCATCTGCAACACGCGCCCGACATCCCGCACGGCAGCCTTGGACAGCAGCGCGCCGAAGGTGATGATCTGGCCCACCTTGTCGCGACCATACTTGCCCTGCACGTAGCGGATCACCTCTTCGCGGCGGTCCATGCAGAAGTCGATGTCGAAGTCGGGCATCGAGACGCGCTCGGGGTTCAGGAACCGCTCGAACAGCAGCGAATAGCGCAGCGGGTCAAGGTCGGTGATGGTCAGCGCATAGGCCACCAGCGACCCCGCGCCCGAGCCGCGACCGGGGCCGACCGGAATGCCCTGTTCCTTGGCCCATTTGATGAAATCGGCCACGATCAGGAAGTAGCCGGGAAAGCCCATCTGCTCGATGATGCCCAGCTCGAACGCCAGCCGCGCCTCGTAATCTTCCCGCGACGCGGCCGGAGGGATCACCTTCAGCCGCGCGGCCAGCCCGGCCCAGGCCTGACGGCGCAACTCCTCCACCTCGTCGTCGGCGAACTTCGGCAGGATCGGCGCGTGCTTCTTCACCTTGAAGGCACAGCGGCGGGCAATCTCCACCGTGTTTTCCAGCGCCTCGGGCAGGTCGGCGAACAGCGCCGCCATCTCGGATTCGGACTTGAAGTAGTGCTGCGGCGTCAGGCGGCGGCGGGGTTCCTGCTGGTCGACATAGGCGCCATCGGCGATGCACAAGAGCGCGTCGTGGGCCTGATACATGTCGGGCTTGGGGAAATAGACATCGTTGGTGGCGACCAGCGGCAGGCCCATCGCATAGGCCATCTCGACCAGCCCCTGCTCGGTCAGCCGTTCGGCCTCGGGCGCACCGGCGCTGTCGCGGTGGCGCTGCAATTCGACATACAGCCGGTCGGGGTAGATCGCCGCCAGCCGGGTCATCAGCGCCTGCGCCTTGGGCGCCTGCCCCGCCCGCAGGAAGCGGCCGACCGGGCCATCGGGGCCGCCGGTCAGGCAGATCAGCCCCCCGGCATGGGCGGCCAGCTCTGCCACCGTCACCTGCGGAAGCGCGCCCCCCTTGCCGATGTAGAGGCAGGAGTTGAGCTTCATCAGATTGTGATAGCCAGCCTCGGACTGCGCCAGCAGCACCACCGGCGCCGGATCGCGCGGCCGCTCGCCGGGCTGTGCGGGGTCGTAGGCCAGCGCGACCTGGCAGCCGACGATCGGCTGCACCCCCGCGCCCGCCGCCAGCGTGGAAAACTCCAGCGCGCAGAACATGTTGTTGGTGTCGGTCACGGCGATGGCGGGCATCCCGGCCTTCTCGCACAGGCCGATCAGCTTCTTCACCGGCACCGCGCCTTCCAGCAGTGAATACTCGGTATGAACGCGCAGGTGGATGAATCGGACGGGGCTGGCCATCCGGCGATCTTAGCCAAGCGCGCACCGGGGCGGAAGGCCGCACGGGCTTGGATTGGCCTGCACTTGGGGCTAGAACCGCCCGTGCCCCAACCGCCCGTGCCCCGCCCCGAAGGACCGCCATGACCCTTGAGCCCGACATCGCCACGACCGACCCAGAGGGCGACGCCGAAGGCCCCGCAACCGCGCACGAGCAGCGGCTGCAAACGGCAAAGCCCAACCGCAACCTCGCGCTGATCCTGGTGGGGGCAGTGTTCGCCATGCTGGCCGCGGCCTTCGCGGTGGCGCTGATCGTGGTCTATGGCGGCTGAGGCGCCCCCTCGCCCCTCGCGGCGCGCAATGCTGGCCGGGGGGGCCGCGCTGCTGGCGCTCGCCGCCTGCAAGCCGGACGCGCCGTGGCACGCGGTCGACGTGCGCGATACCCTGCCCGACCTCGCCTTCACCCTGACGCGGGCCGGGGATGGCAAGACGGTGACCGAAGCCGACGATCGCGGCAAGGTGGTGATGCTGTTCTTCGGCTACACCTTCTGCCCCGACGTCTGCCCGCTGACGATGGCGAACCTGACCGAGGTGCTGCACCGGATGGGCCCGGCCGCCGATGCGGTGCAGGTATTGTTCGTCACGGTCGATCCGAACCGCGACACCCCGCCGGTGCTGGCCGCTTATGCCGCCAGCTTCGACCCCCGCGCCGCGGGCCTGCGCGGAACCGACAACCAACTCGCGGTCCTCGCCCGTCGCTACCGGGTCACCTATTCGGTGCTGCCGCCGGACGGCAGCCGCCCCTATACCGTCGTGCACGGCCCCTCGGTCTACGTCTTCGACCGCACCGGCGCGGCGCGGCTGATGGTGCCGAAGTTCTACGACGCCACGGCGGATCTGGCGGGCGTCACGGCGGACATGCTGCGCCTGGTCGGGGAACCCTAGCGCCGACGGCGCGCGGCGGCGGCCTCATCCACCCTGCGCATGTTCGACAACACCATCACCAGCCCCGCCACGCTCATCATCGAGGGTGGAATCCAGATGATGATGCCGCCGATCTGCTGGTCGGCCAGCGCGCTGACCGAGGCGAAATAGCGCCCGCAGTAGGCGTAGTAGGGAAACAGGTCGCGGGTCGCGAAAGTGATCAACGCCCCCAGGATCATCTCGGGGAACATCACGAATACCGACAGCGCGGCCCGGGTGCCGAAGCTGACCCCCGTCTGCGCGGTCGGCCGGGTGTCCAGCACCATCGCCCAGAACAGGATGCCGTCCAGCGCCATCGACCAGTTCATCACCTCGTACAGCGGGCGGTTCAGCATGGTGACGACATGGACCGGCGGGTAGAGCCAGAAATAGAGCAGCCCCGAGAACAGCACGGTCGCGGGCAGCGGGTGCTGTACCACGGCATAGACGCGCCGCACCACGCCGGTCCGCGTCAGGGCAACCAGCCACGCGGGCGCGCCGCGCAGGATCACCGGCCCGGCCATGCTCAGCCCGATCAGCACCGGCCCGGTGTGGTGCAGCACCATGTGTTGCAGCCGGTGCATGAAGAACATCCGCTGCGCCGGATACTCGAACCCGGTCTGCACCACGACGTAAATCAGCCCAAGCCCGGTGAGGAAGCTCACGATCCGCCAGGTGGCGGGGCGTTCGGCGGGCGCGCAGCGCGCCAGCCCGCGCAGGAACCAGAAGCCGGTGAAGGCCACCGACAGGTAGATCGTCGCGCTGAAATCATAGGGCCCGATGGTGGGCATGTCGGCGGGATACCAGCGCGACATCGTCCAGAGCAGCAGGCCGAGGGCAAGGATCGCCCCCTGCGCGGCAAGCCCGCCAAGGCCTGGCCGCTCCGGCGCTGCCGACAGGTCGGCAAGGCTCACGCGTTGCCCCTGCTGCGGCGCGGCATCTGCCCGCCCCAGGGGCGACGGGTGGCGATGCACGGCAAATTCTTCGGCAAAACACGAAACTCCTTCCCGGTCCCGGCGAAAAGTTGTTCTTGCCATATCGTCCCTGGCCCGGCTTCATGCAAGACAGGGAAACAAGGGCGCGCCCCGCTTTACGCCGCATCGGGCGGGTGCGCAACGGCCTTGGACGGGGAGACGGCGGCAGGTCAAACGACATGGCAGAGATCGCGTTTCTTTTGAACGGAACGCCGGTCCGGGTGCGCGACGCGCCACCGACGCGGACGCTGCTCGACTGGCTGCGCGAGGATCGCGGCCTGACCGGCACCAAGGAAGGCTGCAATGAAGGCGACTGCGGCGCCTGCACGGTGATGGTCACCGATGCCGACGGCAGCCGCGCGCTCAATGCCTGCATCCTGCTGCTGCCGCAGCTTCACGGCCGCGCCCTGCGCACCGTCGAGGGCATCGCCGGACCCGGCGGCGCACTGCACCCGGTGCAGCAGGCGATGGTGGACCATCACGGCAGCCAGTGCGGCTTCTGCACGCCGGGCTTCGTCGTCTCGATGGCGGTCGGCCACCTGAACGGGCGCACCGACCATGACGACGTGCTGGCCGGCAACCTCTGCCGCTGCACCGGTTACGCCCCCATCCTCCGCGCCGCCGAGGCCGCCGAAGGCGCCCCGGTGCCGGACTGGATGCGCGCGGATCAGGACGCCCTTTCCTCATTCATCTTGGCGGAAATATCCTCGGGGGGGACCGGGGGGGCAGACGGCCTCCCCGGCGCCTTCCACCCCGCCACCTCTGACGACCTCGCCGAGTGGTATCTCGCAAACCCCTCCGCCACCCTGATCGCGGGCGCGACCGACGTCGGGCTCTGGGTCACCAAAGAGTTGCGCAGCCTCGCGCCGGTCGCCTTCCTCAACGGCATCGACGACCTTCAGCACATCGAGCGGCGCGACGAGATCGTGGCCATCGGCGCGGGCGTCACGATCGAGACGCTGCGGGCCGCGATGGCCGCGATGCACCCGGATTTCGCGGAACTGCTGCGCCGCTATGCCTCGGTGCAGGTGCGCAACGCCGCGACGATCGGCGGCAACATCGCCAACGGTTCGCCGATCGGCGATGCCCCGCCCGCGCTGATCGCGCTGGGGGCGACGCTGCACCTGCGCCGCGGCGACGAGATGCGGGCGATGGCGCTGGAAGATTTCTTCCTCGACTACCGCAAGCAGGACCGTCGGCCGGGCGAATTCGTCGCGGCGGTCAGTTTCCCCACCTCGGCGCCGGTCTTGCGCTGCTACAAGCTGTCAAAGCGCTTCGATCAGGACATCTCGGCGGTCTGCGGCTGTTTCAACGTGACGGTCAGCGGCGGCGTGGTGACCGAGGCGCGGATCGCCTTCGGCGGCATGGCGGGCATTCCCAAGCGCGCCGCGGCGGTGGAGGCGGCACTGACCGGCCAGCCCTGGACCGAAGCCACGGTGAAGGCCGCCCTGCCCGCCTTCGCCCAGGATTTCACCCCGATGAGCGACATGCGCGCCTCGGCCGCCTATCGGCTGGCAACCGCCACCAACATGCTCGTGCGCTATTTCCACGATCTGGCCGGGGCATCGGTGCGCGTGCTGGAGGTTGCGCCATGAGCGTTGCAAAACCCCTGCCCCACGATGCCGCGGCCCTGCATGTCACCGGGCAGGCGCGCTACATCGACGACATTCCCACCCCTGCGGGCACGCTGCATCTGGCCTTCGGTCTGTCCACCGTCGCGCACGGCGAGATCACGGGGCTCGACCTGGCCGCCGTGCGCGCCGCGCCGGGCGTGGTGAGCGTGCTGTCGGCGGCGGATTTCGACCCCATGCCGGATTGCTCGCCCTCGGCGGCGGACGAACCGCTGCTGGCGGTGGGAACGGTGCATTATGTCGGCCAGGCGGTGTTCCTCGTGGTCGCCGACAGCCATCTGGCGGCGCGCAAGGCGGCGCGGCTGGGCAAGGTGACGTATCGCGAACGTCCGGCGATCCTGACGGTCGACGACGCGCTGGCCGCCAATTCGCGCTTCGAGGGCGGCCCGGTGATCTGGGCGCGCGGCGATGCGGCCAAGGCGATCGCGGGCGCGGCGAAGGTGGTCGAAGGCCGCTTCGAGGTCGGCGGGCAGGAGCATTTCTACCTCGAAGGTCAGGCCGCGCTGGTATTGCCGCAGGAGGGCGGCGACATGCTGGTGCATTCGTCGACTCAGCACCCGACCGAGATTCAGCACAAGGTCGCCCACGCGCTGCACCTGCCGATGTCGGCGGTGCGGGTCGAGGTGCGCCGGATGGGCGGCGGTTTTGGCGGCAAGGAAAGCCAGGGCAACGCGCTGGCGGTGGCCTGCGCGGTGGTGGCGGCGCGAACCGGCCGACCCTGCAAGATGCGCTACGACCGCGACGACGACATGGTGATCACCGGCAAGCGCCACGATTTCCGCATCGGCTACCGGGCGGGGGTCGATGCCGAGGGCCGCGTGCTGGGGATCGAATTCCTGCAACTCGCGCGTTGCGGCTGGTCGATGGACCTGTCGCTGCCGGTCTGCGACCGCGCGATGCTGCATGCCGACAACGCCTACTGGCTGCCCCATGTGCGGATCGAAAGCCACCGGCTGAAGACCAACACGACCTCGGCCACCGCCTATCGCGGCTTTGGCGGGCCGCAGGGGATGATCGGGATCGAGCGGGTGATGGACCACGTCGCCCACGCGGTCGGGCGCGATCCGCTGGCGGTCCGGCGGGCGAACTTCTACGCGGAGAGTCCGGTGGAAGCGCCGGGGGGGCCGTCTGCCCCCCCCAGCCCGCCCAAGGGGCGGGCGTTCTTCGCTGGAAATCCTCCACTGGAGGATTTCCGGACGCTCATCCCCTCCGAGGATATTTCCGAACGGAAGAATGGGGGCGCGGTTCAGACCACGCCCTATCACCAGCCGGTCGAGGATTTCATCCTGAACGGGCTGGTGGCGCGGCTGGAGGCCTCGTCGGATTATTCGGCGCGGCGGGCGGCGATCGCGGCGTGGAACGCGGGCAGCCCTGTGCTGAAGCGCGGCATCGCGCTGACGCCGGTGAAGTTCGGCATTTCGTTCACGCTGACCCACCTCAATCAGGCGGGGGCGCTGGTGCATGTGTATCAGGACGGGTCGATCGCGATGAACCACGGCGGCACCGAAATGGGGCAGGGTCTGTTCCGCAAGGTGGCGCAAGTGGCGGCGGCGGCCTTCGGGGTGGATGCGGGGGTGGTGAAGATCACCGCGACGGATACCGCGAAGGTGCCCAACACCTCGGCCACGGCGGCGTCATCCGGGTCGGACCTGAACGGGATGGCGGTGAAGGCGGCCTGCGACACGATCCGGGCGCGGCTGGCCGATTTCCTCGCCGAGCGGCATCAGGTGAAGCCCGCGGAGGTGTATTTCGAGGAGGGCCGCGTCTTTGTCGGCGCGGCGGATTACAGCTTTGCCGAGGTGGCGGCGATGGCCTATCAGGCCCGGATCAGCCTGTCGGCGACCGGGTTCTATCGCACGCCGAAGATCGTCTGGGACCGGGTGAAGGGAGAAGGCCGCCCGTTCTACTACTTCGCCTATGGCGCGGCGGTGACCGAGGTGGTGATCGACACGCTGACGGGCGAGAACCGCATCCTGCGCACCGACATCCTGCACGACGCCGGCACCAGCCTGAACCCCGCGCTGGACCGGGGCCAGGTGGAGGGCGGCTATGTGCAGGGCGCGGGCTGGCTGACCACCGAGGAACTGGTGTGGGACGCGCGTGGGCGGCTGCGCACCCATGCGCCCTCGACCTACAAGATCCCGGCCTGCTCGGACCGGCCGCGGGTGTTCAATGTGAACCTGTGGGACGGCGCGAACCGCGAGGAGACCGTCTACCGGTCGAAGGCGGTGGGGGAGCCGCCGTTCATGCTGGGCATTTCCGCCTTCTTCGCGCTCAGCGATGCGGTGGCGGCCTGCGGCGACGGCTCGGTCTATCCGGCGCTCGATGCGCCCGCGACGGCGGAGCGGGTGCTGGCGGCAGTGCGGCGGGTGCTGGGCGATGTTTGATCTGGGCGCCCTGCGGATGGCGGTGGCGGCGCGGGGCCGGGTCGCCCGCGTGGTGATCGCGGCGCATGACGGATCCAGCCCGCGCGAGACCGGGGCGGCGATGCTGGTCTGGGACGGCGGGCAGGACGGCACCATCGGCGGCGGCGCGCTGGAGTGGGAGGCGACGCAGCGGGCGCGGCGGATGCTGGCGGGAGGCGGCCTACGGCTGGACCGGCAGGCGCTGGGGCCAAGCCTTGGCCAGTGCTGCGGCGGCGCGGTGACGGTGCTGACCGAGGTGTACGACGCCGACGCGGTGGCGCGGCTCGATGGCCCGGTGATCGCGCGGCAGGTGTCCGGCCCGGCGGGCGGGATGCCGTTGGCGGTGGCGCGGCTGCTGAACCGGGCGCGGGCCGAGGGCGTGGCGCCCCTGCCCCGGCTGGTGCAGGGCTGGATGGTGGAGCCGGTTGCGGCACCGGCGCGCGCGCTGTGGGTCTGGGGCGCGGGGCATGTGGGGCGGGCGATCGTGGCCGTGCTGGCGCCGCTGCCCGAGGTGGCGATCACCTGGCTGGACATGGCCGAGGCGCGGTTTCCCGAGGACGTGACGCCGGGTGTCACCCGGCTTTGGGCCGCGAACCCGGCCGATCTGGTGGCGCAGGCGCCGCGCGGGGCCGAACATCTGGTGCTGACCTATTCCCATGCGCTTGACCTGGACCTGTGTCACCGGCTGTTGCAACACGGCTTTGGCGCTCTGGGCCTGATCGGGTCGGACACGAAATGGGCGCGGTTCCGCAGCCGGTTGCGCGCGCTGGGCCATGCCCCGGAACGGATCGCGGCGATCCGCTGCCCGATCGGCGATCGCAGCCTTGGCAAGCATCCGCAGGCCATCGCCATCGGGGTGGCGGCGGAGTTCATACGACAGACCAGCGCAACCGCATCACAGAGGGACAGCGCGCCATGACAGGGACGGGGACGCAACAGGTTCTGCTGACCGTCGAGGGGATCACCAAGGCCTATCCGGGCGTGGTGGCGAACGCGAACGTGTCGTTTCGCATCATGGAGGGCGAGGTTCACGCCCTGCTGGGCGAGAACGGGGCCGGCAAATCGACGCTGGTGAAGATGATCTACGGCCTCGTGAAGCCCGACTCGGGGCGGATGACGCTGCGGGGGCAGGCCTACACGCCGGCCGAACCGCGGGCGGCGCGGGCCTCGGGCGTGGCGATGGTGTTCCAGCACTTCAGCCTGTTCGAGGCGCTGAACGTGGCCGAGAACGTCGCGCTGGGGATGGAGAACCCGCCGCCGCAGCGCGAGCTGTCGGCGCGCATCCGGCAGGTGAGCGAGGATTACGGCCTGCCGCTCGACCCTTCGCGGCTGGTCGGCGACCTGTCGGCGGGCGAGCGGCAGCGGGTGGAGATCATCCGGTGTCTGTTGCAGGAACCCAAGCTCTTGATCATGGACGAGCCGACCTCGGTGCTGACCCCGCAGGAGGTGGAGATCCTGTTCAAGACCCTGCGCCAACTGTCGGCCGAGGGGCGGGCGATCCTTTACATCAGCCACAAGCTGGAAGAGATCCGCGCGCTCTGCGACGAGGCCACGATCCTGCGGCGCGGCAAGGTGGTGGCGACCTGCACCCCGCGCGAGCGGTCGGCGCGCGAACTGGCCGAACTGATGGTGGGCGAGACGCTGACCCCGCCCGCCCGCACCGGCAAGGCGCCGGGGCCGGTGGCGCTGGATGTCACCGGGCTGTCGGTCGCCTCGCCCAACCCGTTCGGCACCTCGTTGAAGAACGTGCACCTGACGGTGCAGCGGGGCGAGATTCTCGGCATCGCAGGGGTGGCGGGCAACGGGCAGGACGAATTGCTGCTGGCGCTGTCGGGCGAGCTGAAAAGCGACAATGACGCGGTGAAGATCGACGGGCGCGGCGTCGGCCAGCTTGGCCCGAACGCGCGGCGGGCGGCGGGGCTGGTGGCGGCGCCCGAGGAACGGCTGGGGCACGCGGCGGCGCCCGACATGAGCCTGACGGAAAACGCGCTGCTGTCGGGCGCGGTTCGCAAGGGGCTGGTGACGCACGGAATGATCGACTGGGCGAAGACGAAGAAGTTCGCCGAAGCCATCGTCAAGGCCTTCGACGTGCGCACGCCGGGGGTGGGCACGGCGGCGCGCGCGCTGTCGGGCGGCAACCTGCAGAAGTTCGTGATCGGGCGCGAGTTGTCGCAAGACCCGGCGGTGATCGTGGTGAACCAGCCGACCTGGGGCGTCGATGCCGCGGCGGCGGCGGCGATCCGGCAGGCGCTGATCGACCGGGCGGCGGCCGGTGCGGCGGTGGTGGTGATCAGCCAGGACCTCGACGAGTTGCTGGAGATCGCCGACCGCTTCTGCGCGCTGAACGGCGGGCGGCTTTCGGCGCCGCGCCCCACGCAGGGGCTGACGGTGGACGAGATCGGCCTGATGATGGGCGGCGCGCACGGGATGGAGGTGGCCCATGCTCATTCTTGAGAAACGCCCGAACCCGTCGCGGTTCTGGGCCGGGATGACGCCGGTTCTGGCGGTGATCCTGACGATGATCGCGGGCGGCCTGCTGTTCGCCGCGCTGGGCAAAGACCCGGTGGAGGCGATCCTCGATATCTTCTACCTGCCCCTCTTTGGTGACAACGCCGACTATTTCCGCGCCCAACTGCTGGTGAAGGCCGGGCCGCTGATCCTGATCGCGGTCGGGCTCAGCCTCGGCTTCCGCGCCTCGATCTGGAACATCGGGGCGGAAGGGCAATACATCATCGGCGCGATCTGCGGCGCGGCGGTGGGGCTGGCGTTCTACCCGGCCGAACACTGGTACATCTTTCCGCTGATGGTGATCGCCGGGGCGCTGGGCGGCTGGGCTTGGGCGATGATCCCGGCGATGCTGAAGAACGCCTTCGGCACCAATGAAATCCTCGTGTCGCTGATGCTGGTCTATGTCGCCCAGAACATCCAAAGCTGGATGGCCTTCGGCCCGCTGCGCAACCCCGAAGGGATGGGCTTTCCCGGTAGCCGCAACCTGCAACAATACCCGGCGGCGTCGAACCCCGAACTGTTCCCGAACACCGGCATCCACTGGGGCGTGGTGGCGGCGGGGGTGGCCGTGGTGCTGGCCTATATCCTGCTGAAAAAGCACATCCTGGGCTTCCAGATCCGCGTCGCGGGTCAGGCGCCGCGCGCCGCCCGCTTTGCCGGGGTGGAGCCCAAGCACCTCTTTACCATCTGCATGGGCATCTCGGGCGCGCTGGCGGGGCTGGCGGGGATGTTCGAGGTCAGCGGGCCGAGCGGGCAGATTTCGACCAACTTCAACGTGGGCTACGGCTTTACCGCGATCATCGTGGCCTACCTTGGCCGCCTGAACCCGATCGGCATCGTGCTGGCGGGCCTGCTGCTGGCGCTGACCTACATCGGCGGCGAGTTGGCGCAACTGTCGCTGGGCCTGCCGTCCGCGGCGATCCAGGCGTTTCAGGGGATGCTGCTGTTCTTCCTCCTCGGCCTCGACGTGCTGTCGAACTACCGCATCCGCATCAAGGAGTCGCGCAAATGAGCGTTGGGGGGATTGATCTTGTCGTCCTGATCGCCACGCTGATGGTGGCGTCCACGCCGATCATGCTGGCGGCGATCGGCGAACTGGTGGCCGAAAAGGCGGGCTCGCTGAACCTTGGCGTCGAGGGCATGATGATCGTCGGCGCGATCTGCGGCTTCATCGCGGCGGTCGAGACCGGCAGCCCGGTGCTGGGCTTCGTGGCGGCGGCGGCTGGCGGCGCGCTGATGGCGCTGATGTTCGCCTTCCTGACGCAGGTTCTGCTGTCGAACCAGGTCGCCACCGGGCTGGCGCTGACGCTGTTCGGCCTCGGCCTGTCGTCGCTGCTGGGCCAGGGCTACAACGGCATCAAGCCACCGGCGACGCCGAAACTGTTCGGCAGCCTCGGCGAGTTGCCGGTGGTGGGGCCGATCGTGTTCGGCCACGACTGGGTGGTCTATCTGTCGCTGATCCTGATCGCGGGCACCTGGGCGTTCCTGAAATACACCCGCGCGGGCCTGATCCTGCGCGCGGTCGGCGAAAACCACGACGCGGCGCACGCGCTGGGCTACCGGGTGCGCACCGTGCGCACGCTGGCGCTGATGTATGGCGGCGCCTGCGCGGGCCTCGGCGGCGCTTACCTCAGCCTGGTGCGCGTGCCGCAGTGGACCGAGGGCATGACGGCGGGTGCGGGCTGGATCGCGCTGGCGATCGTGGTCTTCGCCTCGTGGAAGCCGTGGCGGGTCTTGCTGGGCGCCTATATCTTCGGCGGCGTAACGGTTCTTCAGCTCAGCTTTCAGGCGGTCGGCATCGCCATCCCGGTGCAGATATTGTCCACCGCGCCCTATCTGATAACCATACTGGTGCTTGTCATCATGTCGGCCCGTCGCGGCCGCGCGGCGCAGGGCGCGCCCGCATCGCTGGGCCGGGTGTTCCACGCCTCGCACTGAGGCATCAACTGACGAAACGACCTTCGGGCCCGTCGGGTCCGACAACAACGGGGAGACCACAATGAAACGCAGAGAATTCCTCGCCGCCACGGCGGCAACCGGCACCGTGCTGGCCACCGGCCTTGTGGGCAAGGCGCTGGCCGCCGAGCCGCTGAAGATCGGCTTCATCTACCTCGGCGTGCCGGGCGACGGCGGCTGGACCTACCAGCACGACCTCGCCCGCCTGGCGATGGAAAAGCACTTCGAGGGCAAGGTGGTGACCAGCGTCATCCAGAACGTGCCGGAAGGTGCCGACGCGGAACGCTCGATCACCCAGTTGGCGCTGGCGGGCAACAAGCTGATCTTCACCACCTCGTTCGGCTACATGGACCCGACGGTCAACGTGGCGAAGAAATTCCCCAAGGTGATGTTCGAGCACGCCACCGGCTACAAGCGCGCCGACAACCTTTCGACCTACGACGCGCGCTTCTATGAAGGCCGTGCGGTGATCGGCACCATCGCGGGCCGCATGACCAAGACCAACAAGATCGGCTACATCGCCTCGTTCCCGATCCCCGAGGTCATCCGCGGCATCAACGCCGCCTATATCCACGCGAAAAAGGTCAACCCGAAGGTCGAGTTCAAGATCGTCTGGGTCTCGACCTGGTTCGATCCGGCCAAGGAAGCCGACGCCGCGCAGGCGATGATCGACGCGGGCGTCGATGTCATCATGCAGCACACCGACTCCACCGCCGCGATGGCCAAGGCGCAGGCCGCGGGCGTCTATGCCTTCGGCCAGTCGTCCGACATGATCCAGTATGCGCCCAAGCCGCGGATTTCCTCGATCATCGACAACTGGGCGCCCTACTACATCCAGCGCGCGCAGGACATGCTCGACGGCAAGTGGAAAAGCCAGGGCGTCTGGATGGGCATCGGCTCGGGCGTGGTGCAGATCGGCGACATCACCGACGCGGTGCCCGCCGAGGTGAAGGCCGAGGCACTGGCGCTGAAGGACCAGATCGCCAAGGGCGACTACCATCCCTTCACCGGCCCGCTGAACAAGCAGGACGGATCGGTCTGGCTGAAGGACGGCGAAAAACCCGAAGACTCGATGCTGTCAGGGCTCAACTTCTACGTTCAGGGCATCGCGGGCGACCTGCCGAAATAGAACCGCCGAGACAATGGGAAGGCCCGGCCCGGCGCCGGGCCTTTTCCGTTTCGCTCAGAAAATGTCGCAGGCGACGCCGGAATTAAAAGAAAGACATATTCATCATATGTGATACATTTCCGACTCATGGCGACAAAGAACCCGCCGCAGGAGGAGCAAACATGGCACATATCGTCGTATTGGGGGCCGGACTCGGCGGGTCCATCATGGCCTACGAACTGAAGGACCAGATCCGCAAGGAAGACACCATCACCGTCATCACCAAGGATCCGAAATACCACTTCGTGCCCTCGAATCCCTGGGTTGCCGTCGGCTGGCGCAAGCGCGACGACATCACGGTCGACATCGCCCAGACGATGAAGCGCAAGGGCATCGCCTTCAAGGCGGTCCCGGCCGAGAAGGTGCTGCCCGAGGAAAACCGGATCGAACTGGCCGACGGCACCTCGGTCCCCTACGACTTCCTCGTGATCGCCACCGGCCCCGAACTGGCCTTCGACGAGATCGAGGGGCTGGGGCCGAACGGCGGCCACACCCAGTCGATCTGCCACGTCGACCATGCCGAAAACGCCTACACGGCCTTCGAGGACTTCTGCAAGAACCCCAAGCCGATCGTCGTCGGCGCGGTGCAGGGCGCTTCGTGCTACGGCCCGGCCTACGAGTTCTGCTTCATCCTGGAAACCGAACTGCGCCGCCGCAAGATCCGCGACAAGGTGCCGATGACCTTCGTCACCTCGGAACCCTACATCGGCCACCTCGGCCTTGATGGCGTCGGCGATACCAAGGGCCTGCTTGAATCGGCGATGCGCGAAAAGTCGATCAAGTGGAAGACCTCGACCAAGGTGAAGAAGGTCGAGGCCGGCAAGATGACCGTCGAAGAGATCAACGACGACGGCACCGTGAAGGCCGAGACCGAGCTGCCCTTCGGCTTTGCGATGATGCTGCCCGCGTTCCGCGGCATCAAGCCGCTGCGTGGCATCGAAGGCCTGTCGAACCCGCGCGGCTTCACCATCGTCGACAAGCACCAGCAGAACCCGAAGTACAAGAACATCTTCGCCGTCGGCGTCTGCATCGCGATCCCGCCGATGGGGCCGACCCCGGTGCCCTGTGGCGTGCCGAAAACCGGTTTCATGATCGAATCGATGGTGACGGCAACCGCCCACAACATCGGCAACATCCTGCGCGGCAAGGAACCCGATCAGGTCGGCACCTGGAACGCCGTCTGCCTCGCCGATTTCGGCGACAGCGGCATCGCCTTCGTCGCGCAACCGCAGATCCCGCCACGCAACCTCAACTGGTCGTCGCAGGGCAAGTGGGTCCACCTCGCCAAGATCGGCTTCGAGAAGTACTTCTTGCGCAAGGTGCGCAAGGGCACCTCCGAACCGTTCTACGAGGCCGCCACGATGAAGTTGCTCGGCATCGACAAGCTGAAGAAGGTCGAACAGGGCTGAGCCTGCGGGGCCGTCTGCCGCTTTCTTCTTGGTGAAAATACTCTCGGGGGGCCGTCATGGCCCCCTTGGCCATGACGGTCGGGGGGCAGACAGCCCCCCCTTGCCTTTCCGCCCCCGCTGGCCAAGATGCCGCCATGACACGCGATTTCATCATCATCGGCGGCGGCATCGCGGGCATTGCCGTTGCTGCCGAACTTTCGCGCCTTGGCACCGTGACGCTGCTGGAGGCCGAGCCCGTGCTCGCCCACCACGCCTCCTCGCGTTCGGCCGCGCTGTTCGAGCCGTCCTACGGCCTGCCGCCGGTCGTGGCGCTCAGCCATGCCAGCGCCCCGGCGCTTCAGGCGGCGGGGGTGCTCGGCCCGCGCGGCTTGATGATCGTCGCCCGCGCCGACCAGCGCGCCGACTTCGTCGAGGAAACCGACCGGATGGGGCTGGCCGAAATCACGCTCGACGCCGCCATCGCCCGCGTGCCCATCCTCAACCCGGCGACGGTGGCCTTTGCCGCGCTGGCCGACCACGCCTGGGACATCGACACCGACCGGCTGATCCAGGGCTACGCGCGCGACGCCCGGTCGCGCGGCGCCGAGATCGTCACCGCGGCCCCGGTGACCGCGATCCTGCGCGAGGGTGCGGGATGGCGCGTCGTCACGCCCAAGGGCGACCATACCGCCGCCCGCCTCGTCAACGCCGCCGGGCCCTGGGCCGATCATGTGGCGCGCATGGCCGGGGTGAAGCCCAAGGGCTTCACGCCCTACCGCCGCTCGATGGCGCGCATCCCGGCGCCGGGGGGGCAGGATCCCTCAGGCTGGCCGATGATCTTCGGCGCCGGTGAAAGCTGGTATGCCAAGCCCGACGCGGGCGCCCTGATCGTCTCACCCGCCGAGGAACATGCGATGGAACCGCACGACGCCTGGCCCGACGACATGGTGCTGGCCGAGGGGCTGGCGCGCTATGAGGACATGGTGACCGAGCCCGTCACCCGGCTCTTGGCCAGTTGGGCGGGCCTGCGCACTTTCGCGCCGGACCGGGTGCTGGTGATCGGCCCCGAAGCGGGTGATCCGACGTTCCTCTGGACCGCCGGCCAGGGCGGCTACGGCTTCCAGACCGCCCCCGCCGCCGCCGCCCTGCTGGCCGCGCTGGCAGAGGGCCGCACACCCGCCCTCGACCCCGCCACGGTCGCGGCCTTGTCGCCCGCCCGCTTCGGCTGACGCAGCGTCATATTCCATGTCGTGAATGAATTGACATGGGTCAAGGTGGGCTCTTCCCCGGCGTGCCATCCCGCAGGGAACGCCGGACGACCAGGAGGCCCCGATGACCTACAGAACCGAAATCCACGACATGCGCAGCGAGTTGCGCGTGCTGAACAAGGCCATCCCCGAGGTGGCCAAGGGCTTTGCCCAACTGTCGAAGGCCGCCCATGACGAGGGTGTGCTGGAGGTCAAGCACAAGGAATACGTCGCCGTCGGCATCGCCGTGGCGCAACGCTGCCAGCCCTGCATCAACTTCCACGTCGAGGCCTTGATGAAATCGGGCGCCACGCGCGCGGAACTGGCCGATGTGCTGGCGATGGCGATCCAGATGGGCGGCGGCCCGGCGCTGATGTATGCCGGTCACGCGCTCGCCTGCTGGGATGAACTGGCCGCCCCCGCTGCCTGAGCATCGGCAGAAACCAGCCGTGGTCAGGAAAACCTTACCTAAGGGAAACTCGCGTCTTAGTTGATTCTCGGTCAGGATAAAGCTGCGTCGAGTTTCCCGACGCAGCAACTTTATTTCAGGAATTGGAGATCGAGATGACCCGTTTCGTGGTTGACGTTGGTGACCTGAAGCTGTCGAAAATCCAGACCGAACGGATTTCGAACGCGATCCAGAGGGCCGTTCTCGGCCATCTGGCCGATGACGATGGCTGGTGCGGCACGCCGCCCTTCGTCATCCATTTTCCCCACCCCTGGCCCGGCCTGATCCTGCGGCCCAACATCGACCAGGTGATGATCGCCGAAAAGGCGGTCGAAAAGTCGCTCGCCGTCCGCGGATGAACGCCGTGACGGACGACCCGGCCGGGCCGTCCGTCGCGCGCACCTGCCCCAGCGCGCCCGCCCAACCGGGTGCGACGCTGCTGGGCCGGGTCGGCGCGGACGGCCGCGTCCATCATCTGCGCACCGCGCTGGTGGTGGACGAAGACTTCATCGCCCGCGCCCGGCTTCAGGGCCCGCCCGAGGCACGGATGCGGTTCGCCCACACCTGCGTCGAGGGCAAGTGCCAGCAGTGGACCGGCCATTCCTGCGGCGTGGCCGAAATGGTGCTGCAACACCTGGCGGTAATCGGGCACCCCGATGCCGGGGTCGGCATTCCCGCCTGCTCCATCCGCACCACCTGCCGCTGGTTCGACCAGAGCGGCCATGACGCCTGCCGCGCCTGCCGCTATGTGGTCACCGACCCGGGGCCGATGGCGGCGGAATGACGACGCGGGCCGCGCCGATGGTGCGGCCCGTTCGTCAGGATACCTAGCCGTCCACCCGGATTCGCGCGTTCGACGGGTCGAACGGGCTGTCTTCCGTCACCACGGCATCGAACAGGTCGCGGAACATCCGCACCTTCAGCCGGGTGCCCGTCACCGCGAGGTCTGCGCGCACATAGCCCATGCCGATCTGCTTGCCGAAGGCGACCGAATACCCGCCCGAGGTCAGGCGGCCGATCTTCACGCCGTCATGCAGCAGCGCCTCCTTGCCCCAGGGGTCGGCGTCGGCGGGCCCGTCGATCAGCAGCGTCATGCATTTCGACCGGATGCCCACGTCCAGCATCGCCTGCTTGCCCTGAAACTCCTTGCTCAGATCGACAAAGCGGTCCAGCCCGGCCTCCAGCGGCGTCGCATCGCGGCCCAACTCGTTGCCAAAGGCGCGATAGCTTTTCTCCTGCCGCAGCCAGTTCTGCGCGCGCGCGCCGACCAGCTTCAGCCCGTGCTTTTCGCCCGCCGCCATGAGCTGATCAAAGAGGTGGTTCTGCATCTCGATCGGATGGTGCAATTCCCAGCCCAGCTCGCCGGTATAGGCCACGCGGATCGCCATCACCGGCACCATGCCAAGCTCGATCCGACGCATCGACAGCCAGGGGAACCGTTTGTTCGACAACACCGTGGCCGGGTCGGCGTCCTTGACGATCTCTTTCAGGATGGCGCGGGCATTCGGCCCGGCCAGCGCGAAAACGCCCCACTGGGTGGTGACATCGTGGATGTCGACGTAACCGCCGCCGCTGCCGATGAAATCCTCGGCGGATTTGCGCAGGTAATCCGCGTCATAGGCCGTCCACGCCCCGGCCGAGACGAGGTAATACGAGTCCTCGGATAAACGAACGATCGTATATTCCGTCCGCGTCGTGCCGGTCGGCGTCAGCGCATAGGTCAGGTTGATCCGGCCCACTTTCGGCAGCGCGTTGCAGGTGAACCAGTCAAGGAACGCCGTCGCCCCCGGCCCGCGCACCAGATGCTTGGTGAAGGCGGTGGCGTCGATCAGCCCCGCCGTCTCGCGGATCGCCTTGGCTTCCTCCACCGCATACTGCCACCAGCCGCCGCGCCGGAAACTGCGGCTGGCGTGGTCGTCAAAGCCCATCGGCGCGTAGTAGTTCGGCCGGTCCCAGCCGTTGACCTGCCCGAACTGCGCCCCGCGCAGCTTCTGGCGGTCGTAGGCGGGCGAGGTGCGCAGCGGGCGGCAGGCTTCACGCTCCTCATCCGGGTGGTGCAGGACGAAGACATGCTCATAGCACTCCTCGTTCTTGCGCGCCGCGTATTCGGTCGTCATCCACGAGCCGTAGCGTTTGGGATCAAGGCTGGCCATGTCGATCTCGGCCTCGCCTTGCGTCATCATCTGGGCAAGGTAATGGCCGGTGCCGCCCGCCGCGGTGATGCCAAAGCTGAAGCCTTCGGCGATCCACATGTTGCGCAGACCCGGCACCGGGCCGACCAGCGGGTTGCCGTCAGGCGTGTAGCAGATCGGGCCGTTGAAATCGTCCTTCAGCCCGACCGACTCCGACGACGGGATGCGGTGGATGAACGACATGTATTCCGCCTCGATCCGCTCCAGATCGAGCGGGAAGAGGTCGGCACGGAAGCCTTCCGGCACATCGTAGAGGAACCGCGCCGGGGCGTTGCGTTCGTAGGGGCCAAGGATCCAGCCGCCGCGTTCCTCGCGCACATACCACTTGGCGTCGGCGTCGCGCAGCACCGGGTGTTGCGGATTGGTCTTGCGCCACTCGACCAGCATCGGGTCGGGCTCGGTCACGATGTACTGATGTTCGACCGGAATCGCCGGGAGTTTCACGCCCAGCAGCCGCGCGGTGCGTTGCGCATGGTTGCCGGTGGCGGTCACCACATGCTCGGCGTGGACCTCCACCTTCTCGTCGGAGGGCACTAGGTTGCCGCCCTGCTCCACCATCTTCGTCAGGCTGACGATCCACTCGGAACCGGTCCAGCGGTAGGCATCCACCTGCCAGCGCCGCTCGATCGTCACGCCATGCTGGCGCGCGCCCTTGGCCATCGCCTGCGTCACGTCGGCCGGGTTGATGTAGCCGTCCTGCGGGTGAAACAGCGCCCCCTTCAGGTCTTCGGTCCGCACCAGCGGCCAGCGGTCGCTGATCTCCTTCGGGGTCATGAACTCGTGGTAGACGCCCGCCGTCTCGGCGACCGACGAATAGAGCATGTATTCGTCCATCCGCGCATCGGTCTGCGCCATGCGCAGGTTGCCGACGACATAGAAGCCGGGGTTCAGCCCGGTTTCAGCCTCCAGCGCCTTGTAGAAATCGACCGAGTATTTGTGGATGTGGGTGGTGGCATAACCCATGTTGAACAAGGGCAGCAGCCCCGCCGCGTGCCAGGTGGAGCCCGAGGTCAACTCGTCGCGCTCCACCAGCATGGTATCCCAGCCGGCCTTGGCAAGGTGGTAGGCGATCCCGGTGCCCACGGCACCGCCACCGACGACAAGGGCTTTCACATGGGTCTTCATCGGGCCGACTCCCTGAGGGCAAGGTCTTTGGATCCATACATGCCAGAGGGGCGGAAATCCGGGAAGGTCGGCCCGACGCTTGGCGGCGGAAAACGACATGACCCCATCTTCGCGACACGCCCGCGCCACCGTCCATCAGGCTGGACAGGTTCCGGACACCGGCCTAGCGTCAGGCCATAGTGATCGTTTTCATTCCCTCGCAGCAGGAATTTTCCACATGGGATGCACGGCTGTCTTGCAACCACGCGTGACCGGAATTGCTCATGCCCCCCTTCTGACAATCGTGATGGCCCTGTCGGTTTCGGGCGTTCAGGCCGAACAGCCCAAGACGGCCAGTTCGGTCATCGCGGTCGGCGAGATCACCGTCGGGGGGGATCTGACCGGCGACGAGGCCAAACCCCATGTCGGCAAAGGACTGACCGAAGAGATCATCGGCCAGATCACGACGCAACTGAAAGAGGGTGATTTCACCTGGTGCCCGATCAAGGTGGTCGAGTGGACCCGGCGCGACGAGGTGGCCAAAGAGCAGGCGCTTCAGCTGAGCGGCGTCACCGACAAGACGCTGGCCGTCAAGGAGGCCTATATCATGGCCCCGGACTATCTGATCGGCGGCAGCGTCGATTTCGACAACGGCGGGGCGGCCTGGACGGTTGACCTGCAGAACGCCTCGGGTGGCACGGCGGCACAAAGCATCTCGGGCCATTCCGCAACCCCGGCCGACGTTCTCAAACAGGCATCGCGGATCGCGACCGAGTTTCTTGACAAGGCCTGCCCGCGGCCCTGGAACGTCACCGGCGGCGGCCCCCGCATGAAGGTGACCGGCACGGTGGCGCGACTGGACGAGCCTTTCCCGCTTGATGGCGTCTTTCCCGGCGGGACGGCCGATTTCGTCTACACCCCGACCTCGCGCGATGGTGGCACGGTCGCGTACAAACTGCAGGGCAGCGGCTTCACCGGCAGCGGCAGCGGCAGCTACACCATCGCCCCCGGCAAGAACGACACGATGGTGATCCATCAGACCACCAAGGGCTGCATGGACGGCATTCCGAATGGCTGCAAGACCAACAGCGAAGTGCTGACGCTGACGCCCCTGAAGAACTAGCCCCGGGAGAAGGTTCATGGTTTCGAGGCTAATTCGCCGTGTCCGCTTGTCTTTGGGGTTGGTGACATTGCTGGTCACAGCTTCGCATGCGGAGGCGCCGGATATTGAAATGAGCATGTGTTTTGGGAGGATATTCTCAGCAAGGCTTGAATGCGTCGATGATTTTAACAGATTTCGGGGCATGCCTGTCGAAGGCTCTGTTGCACAAATGGCCTGATGTGCAGGGTTCCCCTTTCCCCCGACAGACTTATCCCACGGCCTTTGTGGCGGGTATGCCGAGCGCGGTGAAGCCGTTCAGAACGGCAACTCTGACTTGGAACTCGGCGACCTGACGGTCGAAGTCCCTCGCGGTCAGGCGCTGGCCCAACAGTTTGACGCAGTGCATCTTGGTCTCTGCGCGGCTCCGGCGGTGATAGCCGCTCCATCGTCGTAAGCCTACGCCGAGGGCCGTCTTCGCCTGACTGATCCTTGTCTTTATTGGACCGTCCATATGGTCTCCTTTTGGACGGTGCATGGGATGCTGGAAGTGATGGATGTCCTTGAGACTGGTCGGCGCCGCGCGGGTCAGCGCGGCGTGTCCCCTCTCGCGCTCATCCCGAGACGTCCGGCTCCGTGTCCAGGCCGGCGGTATCCTGGCCCGCATAGGCCCGCCCGGTTTTCTTGCCCTCCAGCCGGGCGAAGGCGGCGGCGATGTCGGCACCGTCCACCAGGCCCTGCACCGCCTCCCGCGGCGCCGCGGTCAGACAGGCGCGCACGACCGCCTTCAGGATGCCGGCCTCGGCCAGCGTTTCGGTGACCGCGTGCTTGCAGCCCGGCAGGTCGATCCCGATCAGCCGCGATCCCGCCGCGGGCGCGATCCGTGCCCGGTGCCGCGCGTCAAGCCGGTCTGGGTCGCACAGCACATAGACCGAGCCGGGGCATTGCAGCCCGAACGCCGCATCGTGAAACCGGCCGTCCCAGTCGTAGGCCTGCCGCTCTGCCTCGTAGCGCGGATCCCAGGGTGCCTTCTGGCGGTTCAGGGTGGATAGGGCGGCGAAGGCGATCACGTTGTCGGCGCTCAGCGCATCGGCATAGGCCAGCGCGCCGTAGGCCCCCATGCTGTCGCCCATCGTGTGGATGCGCGCGAACCGCGCCAGCAGCCGCCGCATCCTGCGGCTGAGCAGGAAATCGATGAACGCCGGGTCGCGATACCAGTTGGCGACCCGGCGCGGCAGGATGCTGAGCGTGGAATAGCCGTTTTCCAGCAGGAACTTCTCGCCGAAGCCCGGGCGATTCTGGTTGCGGCGATCCACCCACTGGCTTGCCGATTCAAAGCTGACGACGACCTCGGCCGCCCCCTCGACAAGGCTTGCCCGCACCACACAACTGCCCGCCGCGTGAAGGGTCGTCTCGATCGCCGTCACGGGCTCCGTCATGCCTGCGCCCCTTCGGTTGCCGCCCGCAGTCAGGTGCCCGCCGTCACAGCATCCCCGGCAGCACCTGATCCGGCGGCCGGTGGCCATCGGCGAAGGTCTTGATGTTGATGATGACCTTCTCGCCCATCTCGATGCGCCCCTCGAGCGTGGCCGAGCCCATGTGGGGCAGCAGCACGACGTTCGGCAACTCGCGCAGCCGCGGATTGATCTCGTGGCCGTGCTCGAAGACGTCGAGCCCCGCCCCCGCGATCTCGCCCGCGCGCAGTCCGCGGGTCAGCGCGTTCTCGTCGATCACTTCGCCGCGCGAGGTGTTCACGATCACCGCCGAAGGTTTCATCAGCTTCAGCCGCCGCGCGTTCATCAGGTGAAAGGTCGAGGGCGTGTGCGGGCAGTTGATCGAGATGATGTCCATCCGGCTGACCATCTGATCCAGGCTTTCCCACCAGGTCGCCTCCAGTTCCGCCTCCAGTTCGGGGCGCAGGCGGCGGCGGTTGTTGTAGTGGATCTGCAACCCGAACGCCCTCGCCCGCCGCGCCACCGCCTGCCCGATCCGTCCCATGCCCAGGATGCCCAGCCGCCGCCCGCCCAGCCGCCCGCCCAGATGCGCCATCGGCGCCCAGCCCTTCCAGTTGCCCGCCTGCATCTCGGCCAGCCCCTCGGGGATGCGGCGCGTCACGGCGAGGATCAGCGCCATCACCATGTCGGCGGTATCCTCGGTCACCACGCCCGGCGTGTTCGACACCAGAATCCCGCGCTGGCGGGCCGAGGCGACGTCGATATGATCCACGCCCGCGCCGTAATTGGCGATCAGCTTCAGCTTTTCACCCGCCTGCGCCAGCATCGCGGCGTCGATCGTGTCGGTCACGCAGGGCACCAGCACATCGGCGCGGCGCATCGCCGCAACCAGTTCATCGCGCGTCATCTTTT
Source organism: Solirhodobacter sp. (assembly GCF_964715405.1). Classification (NCBI taxonomy): domain Bacteria; kingdom Pseudomonadati; phylum Pseudomonadota; class Alphaproteobacteria; order Rhodobacterales; family Paracoccaceae; genus Solirhodobacter; species Solirhodobacter sp. The sequence continues at coordinate 107,996 of NZ_CBAICG010000002.1, forward strand.
CGTCGGGATCGCGCAATTCGACGTTGAACAGCTCCTTCATCCGGGTCTCGACAACCTCGGGCAACCGTCGCGTCACGACAACACTCAGACGCTCTGCGGGCATCCGACCCTCCTTGCGCTTTTCTTCCGGCGATGCTGGTGGCAGAGTTACCGATAGCGCGGCGCGGCACAAGCGCCGCCGGGCAGACCAGCCGGGAATCGGCCCCGAAAGACGGGCAGCACCGGACGCAGCACGGGCAGAGACAAATGAATCGTCGGGAATTCACGGCTTTGGCCGCCGGGTGGGCCGCTTTGGTTGCGGCCGGACGCGGGTCGGCGCTGGAAGAGGGGCCGGTCACCCACCTGCCGATCCCGCGCTTCGTGTCGCTGAAGGGCACCCAGGGCTATGCCCGCCGCGGCCCCGCACTGACCCAGCGCATCGACTGGGTCTTCACCCGCAACGGCATGCCGCTGCGCATCACCGCCGAGTTCGACCATTGGCGCCGGGTCGAGGACAAGGACGGGCTGGGCGGCTGGATGCACTACACGCTGTTGTCGGGCGCGCGCACGGTGATCGTGACGAAACCGATGGCCGATCTGCGCGCGCTGCCCGAGGAGGGGGCCCCGATCACCGCACGGGCCGAGGTCGACGTGATCGCCCGCCTGCTGTCGGCGCGCGACAACTGGTGCCGTATCGGTGCCGGTGGTGACACCGGCTGGGTCGAGAAAAGTGCCGTCTGGGGCGTTGATCCCGACGAGACGCTGGGCTGACGCGCGCCGGTTGCGCCTGCCCGCTGTGCGGCTTAGGTTGCCCGCCCATGCAGCCAAGATGAGTCCGCGATGGCCCTGCCGACGGAAACCCGCCTGACCGCCTCCGCGGGCTTCGCCTCGTCGCTGGTGGCGGGCGTGCTGGTGCTGTTGAAACTCTGGGCGATGGGGCAGACCGGTGCGCTGTCGGTGGCGGCCTCGCTGGCCGACAGCGCGATGGATTTCATGGTCTCGCTCGGCGCGCTGATCGCGATCCTCTATGCCGCCCGCCCGCCGGATGAGGATCACGCTTTCGGCCACACCTCGGCCGAAGACCTCGCCGCCCTCGGCCAGTCGCTGTTCGTCAGCCTGACCGGCGCGGTGATCGGCTGGGCGGCGGTGGCGCGCCTGCTGTCGCCCGATCCGGTGGCGCTGCAGGCCGAGGGGCGCGGCATGGCGGCAATGCTGGCGTCGGTCGTGCTGACGGTCGCGCTGATCGCGTGGCAGCGCCGGGTGATCCGGCGCACCGGCAGCCGCGTCATCGAGGCTGATTCGATGCACTACCTCGGCGATCTGGTGTTCAACCTCGGCGCCCTGCTGTCGCTCTGGGCGGCCTCGGCGCTCGGTCTGGGCCAGATCGACAGCGTGGTCGCGCTTGGCGCGGCGGCGATCCTGATCCTTGGTGCGCTGCGGGTCGGCAAGGGCGCCTGGGACGCGCTGATGGACCGCGCCGCTGACCCCCGGATCACCGCAGGCATCGCCGCCATCACCCGTGCCTGGCCAGGGGTGCGCGGCTTCCACGACCTCAAGACCCGGACAGCGGGCAGCCGCGTCTTCGTCAACCTGCATGTCGAGCTTGACGGCGACCAGACCCTCACCGAGGCCCACGCGATCAGCGCCGCCCTGCGCCGCGCGATCCTCGCCGCCTATCCGCAGACCGACGTGATCATCCATCAGGACGTGGCGCGGCCGCCGACCGGGGCGGCATAAACCGCGAAATCGGTATCAACGTCGGTGCGAAATCGGTGCGAAATCGGTGCTTTTTCGGTGCCCCTATTTCGCAGCCTTTCCAAGGCTTTGCCCGCTCACGCCGGTTCCAGCAGCCCGCGCCCCTTCAACAGCGGCTCCACCCCCGGCATCCGGCCGCGGAAGGCGGTGTAAAGCGCATCCGCCTCTTGCGAGCCGCCCGCCGAGAGGATGAACCGTTCCAGCCGCGCCGCCGTGGCCGGATCGAAGGGATCGCCCGCCTCCTCGAAGGCGGCAAAGGCGTCGGCGTCCATCACCTCGGACCACATGTAGCTGTAGTAGCCCGCCGAATAGCCGTCGCCCGAGAACACATGGGCGAAGTTCGGGGTGGCGTGGCGCATCCGGATCGCCTTCGGCATCCCGAGGTCGTCCAGCACCTGCGCCTGCAGTGCCATCGGGTCGGCCGGGGCCGCGCCCTCGTGAAACGCGAGATCGACCAGCGCCGAGGCGAGATATTCGACGGTGCGGAAACCTTGATCGTAAGTGCTTGCCGCCAAAAGCTTTTCCAGCATGTCCTGCGGCATCGGGGCACCCGTCGCGGCGTGCCGCGCATGGGTTTTCAGCACCTCGGGCACCTCCAGCCAATGTTCGTAAAGCTGGCTTGGCAGTTCCACGAAATCGCGCGCCACCGAGGTGCCCGAGATGAAGCCATAGGTCACATCCGACAGCATCTGATGCAGCGCATGGCCGAATTCATGAAACAGCGTCCGCGCATCGTCGTAACTCAGCAGCGCGGGTTCCCCCGCCGGGGGCCTGGCGAAGTTGCAGACGTTGACGACGATCGGCCGCTCCTCGCCGCCCAGCTTGCGCTGCCCGCGCATCGCCGAACACCAGGCACCGGACCGTTTCGAGCCACGCGCGAAGTAGTCGCCCAGGAACACCGCCATGTGACGGCCCTTCCGCGTCACCTCCCAGCCGCGCACGTCGGGGTGGTAGAACGGCCCCGCAACCTCTTGAAACTCCAGACCAAAGAGGCGCCCGGCCACATCGAAGGCGGCACCAATCATGGCGTCGAGGCTCAGGTAGGGCTTCAGCGCCGCCTCATCCAGATCATGCTCGGCCCGGCGCCGCTTTTCGGAGTAATAGCGCCAGTCCCAGGCCTCCAGATCGCCGTTGATGCCATCGGCGTGCATCATCGCCGTCAGCACCGCCGCATCCGCTCCGGCCCTAGCCCGCGCGGGGGCCCAGACCCGCATCAAGAGGTCGCGCACCGCGCCCGGCGTCTTCGCCATCTCGGGTTCCAGCTTGTAGGCCGCAAAGCTCGGATAACCCAGCAGCCGCGCCCGTTCTTCCCGCAACCGCAGGATCTCGGCGGCAATCGGCCGGTTGTCGTGGTCATTGCCGTTCGCCCCCCGCGCCACCCAGGCCGCATAGGCCCGTTCGCGCAACCCGCGCCGGGCCGAGAATTGCAGGAACGGCACGATCAGGCTGCGGTTCAGCGTGACCGCGTGGCCCGGCATCCCGCGGTCGTCGGCGGCGGCCTTCGCGCTGGCCACCACGAACTCCGGCAGGCCCTCCAGGTCGGATGCTGCCAGCGGCATCACCCAGTCGCGTTCCTCCGCCAGCAGGTTCTGCGAAAAGGTGGTGCCCAGCACCGCAAGGCGGCTTTTCACCGCCGTCAGCCGGTCGGCCGCCGCGCCCTGCACCTGTGCCCCCGCGCGCACGAACATGCGCCGGTAAAGCGTCAGCACGCGCAGTTGTTCTGCGGTCAGATCAAGGGTTTGCCGGCCCTGCCACAGCGCCTCGACGCGGTCGAACAGCGGCCGGTTCATCGTCACTTCGGACCCGAAGGCCGAAAGTTTCGGCGCCAGATCGCGCTGCAACGCTTCGCGCGCCTCGGTGCTGTCGGCACCGGCCAGGTTGAAGAACACGCCGCCCACCCGGTCCAGCGCGCCCTCGGCCAGTTCCAGCGCCTCGATCGTGTTGGCGAAAGTCGGCGCCGCCGCAGTCCCGGCAATCGCCGCGATGTTGGCGCGCGCCTCAGCCAAAGCCGCATCAAAGGCGGGGGCGAAATCCTCGTCCCGGACTGCGGCAAAGGGCGGCAGGCCAAACCGGCCGGTCCAGGGGGAAAGAAGCGGGTTGGTCATCGGGGTGGTCTCCATCGGGTGTCGGGGCCGCCGGTCCTCCGCAAAGGGCCGGGGCGGAAGGTCACGGCTTCGGCTGCGCGCCGACTTCGATCTCGCGCTGCCATTCGCGCCACATCGCCACGATCAGCGCCATCAGCACCGGGCCGATGAACAGCCCGACGATGCCCATCGTCTCGACCCCGCCGATCAGCCCGAAGAACGTCGGCAGGAACGGCAGCTTCACCGGCCCGCCAACCAGCATCGGCCGGATCGTCTTGTCCACGACGAACAACTCGATGCAGCCCCAGGAAAACAGCGCCAGCCCGGCGAAGGACGAACTGCTGGCCATCAGATAGACCGACACCAGCGTGAAGGCCAGCGGTGCGCCACCGGGCACCAGCGCCATGAACGCCGTGATGACGCCCAGAATGACCGGCGAGGACACCCCGGCGATCCAGTAGGCCACCCCCAGCACGACGCCCTCGCCGATCGCGATCAGGGTCATGCCGGTGACGGTGGCGGTGATCGTGGCGGGCACGATCCGCGACAGCCGGTTCCAGCGCTCGGGTTGCAGGATGCGCCGACCGACGCGGTCGATCTGCGCGACCAGCTTTTCACCATCGCGGAAAAAGATGAACAGGGCGATCAGCATGAACACCAGCGTCAGCGCCAGTTGGAAGGCCAGGTTGCCCACCGTCAGGACGCCGCGGTAGATCGAGCCGAAGTTCGCCCCGCTGACCAGTTGCACGATCTCGCCGATGGCGCCGGGGTGGCCGATCTCTTCGGTCCATTTCTCGCTCAGCCACTCGCCGACCTGCGGAATCCGGCCCAGCCATTCCGGGGCGGGGGCCCCCGCGCTGTTCGCGGCGCTGGCCCAGCGGATCCAGCTTTGCAACTCGCCCCGCGCATAGAACAGCGCAAGCCCGACCGGAACGACGATGAACAGCACGATCAGCAGGACCAGCAGACCCGCCGCGACCTTGCGGTTCAGCCCCAGCCTGCGGTCGAGATACAGCAGGATCGGCCAACTGGCGAAGGCGATCACTGTGGCTGCCAGCACCGGCACGATGAAGCCGTAGAAGAAATAGGCCGAGGCCGCCAGAATGATCACCAGCAGCCAGCGCGCCAGCGACAGGTCGGTGACCAGCGCGCGCCGCGGCACCGGCCGCAACTGCGGCACCGCCACGCTCTCGTCGTCCTTGCCCGTCATGTCCTGCACCGTCGCGCCATCCCGTTACCCGCCACCCCGTCGCCGCAACCGCGCCTCCAGCCGCCGCAGCGCCAGCGACAGCGTGACCGTCATTGTCAGATAGATCAGGGCAACGACATTGTAAGTTTCAAGATAGCGGAAGTTCGCCGCCGCGCTGATCTTGCCAAGCTGGGTGATGTCGGTCACGCCCAGCACCGACACCAGGCTCGAGTCCTTCACCATTGCAACAAAATCGTTCCCCAGCGGCGGCAGGATGGTGCGGAACGCCTGCGGCATCACCACCAGCCGGAACCGCAGCCAGCGCGACAGCCCCAGCGCCTCGGCCGCCTCGATCTGGCCCCGGTCGACCGATTGAAGACCGGCGCGGAACACCTCGGACAGGAAGGCGGAATAGGCAATGGTCAGCGCGATGATCGCGCGCCACAAGAGCGACACGTCGCGCGTCAGCAGGGGCCCGAACCCAAGCGGTTCGGTAACCCGGTTCCACCCGGCCACCAGCAGCGGCGCCAGCACGAATGCAACATAAAGCAGCAAGACGATGATCGGCACGCCACGGATCACCTCGACATAGAACCGCGCCGTCTGCCGCACCACGATCAGCCGCGCCGTCGCCGCCAGCGCAAGCAGCAGGCCCAGCGCCGAGGCCATGCCGAAGGCCACCACGGTGACGAACAGGGTCACCCCGACCCCTTTCAGCAGGGTCCGCAACACCTGCGTGTAGACCGCATCCGACAGGAACCCCACCAGCATGACCGCGCCGATTCCGGTCAGCAGCACAAGCCACCAGGGAAACTCGCGGTCGGTATCGGGCGGTGGCGGCATCAGGAAAGGCCGGACCGAAGGCCCCGGCGCGGGCCGGGGCCGCCTGTGGTCATTGGCTCATCTTGTAGTCGAGGAACCACTTCTTGGTCAGCGCGTCGAAGGTGCCATCGGCCTTCAGCGCCGCGATGGCGGCGTTCATCGGGGCCACCAGCGCCGAGCCCTTCGGGAAGATGAAGCCGAAATCCTCGGCCCCCAGCGGCTGACCCACGATCTTGTAAAGCCCGGGGTTGGCCGCGACGTAGCCCTTGGCCCCGGTGCTGTCCGACAGCACCAGATCGACGTCGCCCGCCTTCAGTGCCTGCAACCCGGCCCCGAAGGTCTCGAACAGCTTCACGCGCGGGTTCGCCTCGTTGCCGTCAAGGATGTCGTAGACGGCGGTATAGAACGGCGTCGTGCCCGGCTGCGCGGCCACCAGCAGCTTGGGGTCGGCGGCAAAGCCCTTGGCGTCGGTGAACCGGGTCTCGTTCGCACGCACCAGCATCAGCATTTCCGAATGCATGTAGGGGTCCGAGAAATCGACCTTTTCCTTGCGGTCGTCGCGGATGGTGATGCCTTCCATCCCGATGTCGTACTGGCCCTGGCTGACGGCCGGGATCATCGCGTCCCAGCTGGAGTTCTGGTAGCTGACCTTCAGGTTCAGCCGCTTGGCGATCTCGGCCATCGCGTCATATTCCCAGCCGATCGGCTTGCCCGAGGCGGGATCGACGAACTGCAGCGGCGGATAGGCATTCTCGGTCACCACGACGATCGCCTTGCCGCCCAGATCCGGCAGCGGCCCGGCATGGGCGAGGGCGGCGGCGGCGGCAACGGCAAGGCCCGCAAGAGCGGCGGCAATTCTCATCGGAAGACTCCTTGTCACGATCATTTGATCGAGCCTAAGGCGGGCGACCGGGGACTGTCCAGCCCGCAGCCGCGTTCAGACATGACCGGCGCCGCAGACCGGGCAATCGGCGCGGCGCGACAACTGCAATTTGCGCGTTTCGCCCCAGAGACCGTCGAAGATCAGCATCTCGCCGCGCAGCGTCCGGCCCGCGCCGGTCAGATGCTTCACCGCCTCCAGCGCCATCATCGAGCCCATCACGCCCGGCAGCGGACCCACCACGCCCGCCTCGGCGCAACTCGGCACAAGACCGGGCGCCGGACGGGTGGGAAAGACGCATTCGTAACAGGGTGTACCATGGGCGGGGTCATAGAGGCTGATCTGCCCTTCCCACTGGGTGATCGCCGCCGAGATCAGCGGCTTGCCCGCCCGCGTCGCGAGCCGGTTCACCAGATAGCGCGTGTCGAAATTGTCCGAGCCGTCGAGGATCAGGTCATATTCGGCGAACAGGTCTGCCGCGATGTCTTCGGTCAGGCGGCGCTGGTACGGGCGGATGGTCACGAAGGGGTTCAGCGCCCGCATTGCCGCCTCGGCCGAAAAGACCTTGGCCATGCCGATCCGCGCATCGGTGTGGATCACCTGCCGTTGCAGGTTGGTGGCCTCCACCGTGTCGTCGTCGATCACCCCGATGGTGCCGACCCCCGCCGCCGCGAGATACAGCAGCGACGGCGCGCCAAGCCCGCCCGCGCCCACCACCAGCACGCGCGCCTCTTTCAGCGCGCGCTGGCCCGGCCCGCCGATCTCGCGCAGGAAGATGTGGCGGGCGTAGCGGTCGATCTCGGCCGGGGTGAAGGGGCCCTCGGGCGCGGCCTCGACGGGGCGCGCGCGGGCCTTCAGGCCGCGCAACCCGGCGCGGTAGCCATAAACCAGCGCCGCCGCCCCGATCAGCACAATCCAGACCTGCGCCGATCCACCGGTGGCCTGCCGGAGCGGATGGCCGGGCGGCAGCACCAGATGTTCCAGGATCACCCCGGCCAGCAGCATGGCGACCATCACCAGCCGAGCCCGCACCGGCGCCTTCATCAGCCAGCCCAGCCCCCAGAGCCCGGTCGCGAGGACAAGCACCAGCGGCATCAGCGCCGCCCCGTCGAGCCAAAACCGCCCTCGCTGCGATCGGTCTCGCTCAGCGCCTCGACCACCTCGAAGCGGGCCTGCAGCACCGGCGCCACCACCATCTGCGCGATCCGGTCGCCGTGACGCACGGTAAAGGGCTCGGCACCCAGATTGATCAGCAGCACGCCCAGCGGCCCGCGATAGTCACTGTCGATCGTGCCCGGCGTGTTGGGCAGGCTGATGCCATGCCGCAGCGCCAGGCCCGAACGCGGGCGAACCTGCGCCTCGAAACCGGCGGGGATTTCCAGCCGCAGGCCGGTCGGCACGATGGTGCGGTGCATCCGTTCCAGAATGAAGCCGGTGGCCCGGTCTTCCGGGCGCAGGTTCGCGCGGATGTCGGCCCCGGCGGCCCCCAGTGTCGCATAAGACGGCAGGCCAAGCGCGCGGTCGGCCCAGTCCTCCCACAGGAAGCGTAGCGTCGGCATCATGCCCCGGCCCTTTCTTTCTGGTCCAAATATCCCCGCCGGAGGCGCAGGGTTCCCCCCGCGATCCCGCCGGTCATTGCAGCGCGGCCGCGATGCGGGCGGCAAGGCGGCGGGCAACCTCGTCCTTGCGCAGCCGCGGCCAGGCTTCGGCGCCCGTTGCGGTCACCAGCGTCACCTCGTTTTCCGTTCCGCCCATGATGCCGGTTGCCGGGCGCACATCGTTCGCCACGATCCAGTCGCAGCCCTTGCGCGCCCGCTTGGCGCTGGCGTTGGCCACCACATCGTCGGTTTCGGCGGCAAAGCCCACGACCAGCGCCGGGCGGCCGGGGCCCATCTTCGACACGGTGGCCAAGATGTCGGGGTTTTCGGCAAATTCCAGCGCCGGGGCGTGGCCGCTGCCGTCCTTCTTCAGCTTCGCGCCGCTCGCATTGGCCACGCGCCAGTCGGCGACGGCGGCGGCGAAGACGGCGGCATCGGCGGGCAACGCCGCCTCGACCGCCGCCAGCATCTCGGCCGCCGTCTCGACCGCGACGACATGCACGCCGGGCGGTGGCGGCACGCTCGCGGGGCCGGTCACGAAGGTCACCCGCGCGCCCAGCGCCGCCAGCGCCGCCCCCAGTGCCGCCCCCTGCGCGCCCGACGACCGGTTGGCGATATAGCGCACCGGGTCGATCGGTTCGTGCGTCGGCCCCGAGGTGACCAGCACATGCCGCCCGGCCAGCGGCCCGTCCCCCAGCGCCGTTTCAATGCTTGCGACGATCTCCAGCGGTTCGGCCATCCGGCCGGGGCCGTGTTCGCCGCAGGCCATCTCGCCCTCGTTGGGGCCGATGGTCAGCACGCCGTCGCCGCGCAGCGTGGCAAGGTTGCGCTGCGTCGCCGGGTGCTGCCACATGCGCACGTTCATCGCGGGCGCGATCAGCACGCGGGTGTCGGTGGCCAGCAGCAGTGTCGAAGCGAGGTCGTCGGCCCGCCCACCCGCCATTTTCGCCATCAGATCGGCCGTCGCCGGGGCGACCACGATCAGATCGGCGGATCGGGACAACTGGATGTGCCCCATCTCGGCCTCGTCGGTCAGATCGAAGAGCGCGCGGTGGACCTTTTCGCCCGCCAGCGCGCTGACCGACAGCGGCGTCACGAATTCCTCGGCCGCCCGCGTCAGCACCGGCGTCACCGCCGCGCCGCGTTCCTTCAGCCGCCGGATCAGGTCCAGCGCCTTGTAGGCCGCGATGCCGCCGCCGATGATCAGAAGAATGCGCTTGCCGTCAAGCATCTGCCGCCCTCGTGGTGACCCTTCCCCGGTTCTAGGGCGGCTAGCCCTGTGGCACAATGGGGGAAGGCCGCGCGGGCGATGACCCTCAGCCCAGCAGTTCGCGCACCTCGATGCTCTGGGTCTCAAGGCTGCGGCGCATCTTGGTCAGGGCGGCGACTTCAAGCTGCCGCACCCGCTCTTTCGACAGGCCCAGTTCCTCGCCAAGGCTTTCCAGCGTCCGCGGCGCCTCGCGCAGCTTGCGTTCGCGCACGATCAGGCGCTCGCGCTCGGTCAGCGCCTGCATGGCGACCACCAGCCAGCGCCGCAACGCGGCCGAGTCGTGGGCGTCGGAAACCAGTTCTTCCGCCTGCGCAGTGTCATCCTCCAGCGCGTCGATCCAGGCGCGGCCCTCGTCATCCGTGGCCTGCGTGGCGTTCAGCGAGAAATCCGAGCCCGCCAGCCGCCCCTCCATCATCTCGACATCCGACAGCGGCACGCCGACCTCATGGGCGATGCGCGCGCGCAACTGGTGCTGGTCCAGCGTCTCGCCACGGTCGCGGGCCTCGCGTTCAAGCTTGGCCTGCACGCGCTTCATGTTGAAGAACAGCGCCTTCTGCCCCGAGGTCGAGCCGGTGCGCACCATCGACCAGTTGCGCATCACATAGTCCTGCACGCCCGCACGGATCCACCACACGGCGTAGGTCGAGAACCGGACGCCCCGATCGGGATCGAACTTTTCGGCGGCCTTCATCAGGCCCAGCCCCGCCTCCTGGATCAGGTCGTTCATCGGCGCGCCATAGCGGCGGAACCGCGAGGCCACCGAAATCGCCAGCCGCATGTAGGCGTTGATCAGCCGGTGCAGCGCCGCCTCGTCACGCTGGTCGCGCCAGGCATAGGCCAACCTCAACTCGGTCTCGGCATCCAGAAACTCGGCCTTCATGGCCTTGCGCGACATCGTCTGGTCGATCGGTCCGTCAAGCGCCATTGGAACCCCCTGCCGGTTGTCGTGCGCCGTATCTGAAGGGATACGTCGACATCGCGGGTTTGGATCAAATCATGCGCGTGAAATGTTTCGATTGCACGGCGGACAGGTTGGTCGATACCGCGCATGTTGGCCGGTCACCCAAATCAGCATTTCCCCGCGGAGAAACTTGCGGCTAGGGTCCACCCTGCCCTGTCCCGGAGACCGCACCATGACCTACGATCTTGCCATCGGCGACCGCGCCTATTCCAGTTGGTCGCTGCGCGGCTGGCTGCTGTTCGACGCCTTCGGGTTGCCGGTGCGCACGCAAACGGCGCGGCTTTTCACCGACGAACTGCCGCGCCTGCTGGAAGAGTATGCTCCCGCCCGCACCGTCCCCGTGATGCGCGCCGAGGATGGCACCGTGGTCGCCGACAGCCTGGCGATGGCCGAGGAACTGGCCAGCCGCCACCCCGACGCCGGGCTGTGGCCCGCGCTGCCCACCGCGCGCGCCGCGGCGCGGATGCTGGCGGCCGAGATGCATTCCGGCTTTTCGGCGCTGCGGCAGGCCTGCCCGATGAACCTGCGCGCGGCCTACGCGGGGGTCGAACTCTCCGACCCGGTGCGCGCCGACCTTGCCCGGATCGAGACGCTGTGGGCCTGGGCGCGTGGCAAGGCGGGCGACGGCGGGCCCTGGCTTTGCGGCGCCTATTCGGCGGTGGATGCGTATTTCGCCCCGGTTGCCGCCCGGATCGCGGGCTATGACCTGCCGGTCGGCCCCGAGGCCGCGGCCTATGTCGCGGCGCATCTGGCGCATCCGTCGTTCCGGCGCTGGCGCGCGATGGCGCTGGTGGATGGGCCGGATCAGGACATCTACAGCCGCGATTTCGCCCGGCGCGACTGGCCGGGGCGGGTGCCGTTGGCGGCAGAGGCGGTCGCCAGCGGCCCGGCGGAAAACCCGGCCTGCCCCTATTCCGGTCAGCCCGTCACGCATTTCCTGCGGCTGAACGGCCGCATCTTCGGCTTCTGCAACGCCTTCTGCCGCGACAAGACGGCGGCCGACCCCGAGGCCTGGCCGCCGTTCATGGCGCTGGTCGGCTGACCCCGGTCAGGGCTTGGCGTCGGCCGGGTGCGCTTCGGTCTGGGCGACCTGTTGGGTGCGGTCGGCGAAGGCCTGCATGATCTGCTTTTCGACGGCGGCATAATTGCCGTCGAAATGGTGCCCGCCATCATCCTTGATCGCCTCGCCGCCCAGCGCGGCCACCGCCGGGCAACCGCTGTCGTCCTCGTCCGCGCCATAGATGCATTGCACCTTGGCCAGCGGCAGTTGCGCCACGTCGGGCCCGGTCGGCACCGCCTGGCCGCCATGCGAGCCCATCCAGCCGTCCACGGTGATCTCCCAATCCGCCGCAGTCGAGAGGCCAAGCAGGCTGATCAGCTTGACCCGGTTCTTCGCTGCTTCGGGCAGACGCGCGAAGGTGGCCGGCAGCACGTCGGCGCCGAAGGAATAGCCGACGAGGATCACGTTATTGACGCCCCAGGCATCGTGGTAGTGCTTGATCAGCGTGGCGAGGTCTTTCGCCGTCTCGTCCGGGGTCCGCTTCGACCAGAAATAGCGCAGCGAATCAAAGCCGACGACCGGGATGCCGTCGGCCTGCATGATCTGGCCCACCGATTGGTCCAGATCGCGCCAGCCACCGTCGCCCGACAGGATGATCGCCATCACGTCATGCTTGGGCGTGGCGGGCAGGATCGTCACCGGCAGCGCGGCCATCGCGGTGCGTGACTCGTCGATCCGGGCCTCGATCTGGCGCACCATCAGGTTCACCGACGGCTCGGTATTCTCCGACAGGGTCACGTTGGTCGCGGTCGCCTTCAGCGCCTCGACGCGGGCGCGCACGTCCGGCTCCACTCCGGGGCTAAGAATCACCGACACCGGGTCGACCTGCTGGCTCGGCGGCAGCGCGTAAACCTCGCCACGGCTGTCGGTCATGTAACCCGCCGGGGTGCACAGGTCGTTGGTCAACGGCACCGCCGAGGCGGGATCGGCGACAACCGTGGCCGCGACCGTGGCGTCAGGCGTCTGGTCGGTCATGTCCAGCGCCAGACCGCCGCCCATCCCGGTGCCGGAAACCACCGGCATCACGTAATCGGTGGATCCCGAAGCGCGCTGAATCTGCTGGCTCAGGCTTTCCACATCCGACACGAGGTAGGAACAGACCGGGTCGTAGGGGTCATCCTTCAGCGTGAGCGGCGCCTGGTCGTTGATCGCCTTCACGTAGGTCGGCATGTCGACGCCGACGACGCCGATCTGGTCGGCCTTCAGCTTTGCCGCGATCGCCTCTTCGCGCGCGCCCCAGCCCGCCGCGTCGGACAGCACGAAGGCCACCCCGCGCGCCGGGCCGTTCGGCATGAAGATGTGATTGACGGGCATAACGTCGCTCTGCCAGCCGTCGGCAAGGGCGGACAAAGGTGCAACGGCAACGCACGCTGCGAGCAAGCGAACCTTCCAGTTCATATCGGATGTAGCTCCACGGAAAAACGCCTGGGGCATTAGCTGCCTTTTGGCGCAGGATAAAGGGGGCGGCGTGAAGGCGAAATCGAAATCGGTGCCGCAGGGGGCGGTCGCAGGGGGGTGATCCATCACTCTTGTGTCAGGATTGCTACAATGACGTGAATCGCGGCCTTCCGCCACCGTTCCGCGAGTCGTTCAGACCGCGTCAGACCGCCGCCGGGGCAAGCAGGTCGCGCAGCGAAACCCAGGCGCCCCCGGCATTGCGAGTCACCTCGAAGACCACACGCAGCAGCCCGTCGGTGTCGGCGTCATGCATCAGATGATGCGTCAGCACCCCGATAGCGCCCTGCCCGGCGTCCCGGCAGGCCCGCATCCGCGCGGCGATCTGGCCCGCCACCTGCACCGGATCGGCGGTCGCCGCCTTGCCGGGCGAATAGGCGACGATGCCGACCTGCGCGTTCACCTCGGGCACCGGCCCGGCGACCTCGGGCCCCCAGGCCGACAGCGCCGCATAGCCCGCCTCGGCCAGACGCGGCACGAAGGCGCGCTCGATCCGGTTCCACGGCGGCACCAGCACCGGCAGCACCCGGTCGCCATGCAGCCGTCTGAGCTTGACCAGCGCGCCACGGGTTTCCTCCAGCCGCACCTCGGCGGGGCGTTGCGGCCCATATTCGCCGCCCGCGCCACCGCCTGCGGCCGCGCCGATGCGGTGGCTTCTGTGGGCCCAGCCATGCACCGCCACGGTGACGTGGTCCTCGCGGTCCAGCCGCACCGCCAGCGGCTCGCCTGTCCGCCTCGGGATAACGGCGAGGGTCAGGGGCACGGCATACGCGGCGGTCAGCGTGATCAGCCGGTCAAGCGCGGGCGTCGGTTCGACGGCGTCGTCGTCGCGCAGCCAGAACACCGGCACCCGGCCCGCCGCGCGCCACAACGCGGCCTCTTCCCGGATCGGCGCGACGAAACGCTCCATGCTGCCCGCCTTTCGCTGACCTCTGCCGTCTCGAATGACCATAGCTTCCGTGGCCGGACAAGAAATCTTTACGCTTTGTCAATCACGACGCCCGATGGTTAACGCGACAGTCGCAAGGTGGGCGGGGAATGACGGCACGGGCATATACCGTGGCTTTCGAGGGGATCGAGGCCCGGATGGTCGAGGTGCAATGCGCCATCACCCCCGGTCTGCCCGCCTTCACCATCGTCGGCCTGCCCGACAAGGCGGTCAGCGAGGCGCGCGAACGGGTGCGCGCGGCGCTGTCGGCGATGTCGATCGCGCTGCCGGCCAAGCGGATCACGGTGAACCTGTCACCCGCCGACCTCCCGAAAGAGGGCTCGCATTTCGACCTGCCGATCGCGCTGGCGGTGCTGGCCGCGATCGAGATCATCCCGCGCGACGAGGTCGCCGGGACGGTGGCGCTGGGCGAGTTGTCGCTCGACGGCACGCTGGTCGCGGTGATCGGCACGCTGCCCGCCGCGATGGCCGCCGCCGAGCATGATCGCGCCCTCCTGTGCCCGCGCGCCTGCGGGCCCGAGGCGGCCTGGGTGGGCGGCTGCCAGGTGCTGGCGGCGGGTTCGCTGGCCGAAGTGGTGCGCCATTACACCGGCCAGGCGCCGCTGACCCCGGCCGAGGCGGGCGAGGTTCTGGCCCCGGCCTGGCGCCGCGACATGGCCGAGGTGAAGGGCCAGGAACGCGCCAAACGCGCGCTGGAGATTGCGGCGGCCGGGCGGCATCACCTGTTGATGACCGGGCCGCCGGGGTCCGGCAAGTCGATGCTGGCGGCGCGCCTGCCCGGTATCCTGCCGCCACTGTCGGCCGCCGAGGCGCTGGAAACCTCGATGATCCACTCGCTCGCCGGCCTGCTGGACAACGGCGGCATCAGCCGGGTGCGCCCGTTTCGGGAACCGCACCACACCGCCTCGATGGCCGCCATCGTTGGCGGCGGCAAGCGTGCGATGCCCGGCGAGATCAGCCTCGCGCACAACGGCATCCTCTTTCTCGATGAATTCCCCGAGTTTCCGCGCGCGGTGCTGGAAACCCTGCGCCAGCCGATCGAAACCGGCGAAGTGGTGGTGGCCCGCGCCAATGCCCATGTGCGCTATCCCTGCCGGTTCCTGCTGGTCGCCGCCGCCAACCCCTGCAAATGCGGCTACCTGACCGACCCCGGCCGCGCCTGTTCGCGCGCGCCGAACTGCGGCGAGGATTACATCGGCCGCATCTCGGGGCCGCTGATGGATCGCTTCGACCTGCGGCTGGAGGTGCCCCCCGTCGCCTTCACCGACCTTGACCTGCCCGCCTCGGGCGAGTCCTCGGCCACCATCGCCGCCCGCGTCGCCGCCGCCCGCGACCGCCAGACCCGGCGCTATGCACAGATCGACCATGTCCGCGTCAACGCCGATGCCGAGGGCGCGTTGCTGGATCAGGTCGCCAGCCCCGATGCCGAGGGGCGCGCGCTGCTGACCCGCGTCGCCGACCGCTTCGGGCTGACGGCCCGCGGCTATCACCGCGTGCTGCGCGTCGCCCGCACCATCGCCGACCTCGCCGCCGCCCCCGACGTGCGTGCGCCGCATGTGGCCGAAGCGGTCAGCTACCGGCTGACGGTGGCGGCTCTGGCCTGAGCGCCGCGCGCACGAAAGCAGCCGCCCGACCCAAGGCATCGCGCGCCTCCGGCACCCAGCCGTCGGCCAGATGCCAGACATGCGGCGCGGTGGGCCAGCTTTCAACCGTCACCACCCCGCCAAAGCTGCGCAACCGATCGGCCAGCCGCAGCGTGTCGTCGCGCAGAATCTCGGTCTGCGCATGCTGCAACAGCACCGGCGGCGGCGCGGGATACGTCGCCATCACCGGCGAGGCTTCCGGATCGTCCGACGGATGCCCGTGCAAATACATCTCCGCCACCTCGGCCAGCCGGGCGACCGGCAACAGCGGATCCGCCCGCGCGTTATCGACCAGCGAGGGGCTGCGCCCGGTTAGATCGACCCAGGGCGAAAAGGCAAACGCCGCAGCCGGGGGCGTTCCCGCCCGGCAGAGCCGCGACAGCAGCGCGAAGGCCAACCCGCCACCCGCACTGTCGCCGCCGATCACGATATGCTCGGGGTCGTAGCCCGCGTCGTAAAGGTGCCGCCAGGCTGCCGCCGCATCCTCCAGCGCCGCCGGAAAGGCATGTTCCGGCGCCAGCCGGTAATCGGGTGCCAGCACCGGCACGCCGGACAGCAAGGACAGCCGCGCCAGCATCGCCCGGTGGGTGTCGGGCGAGCCCGCAACGTAGGCGCCGCCGTGCAGGTAGAGGATCACCCGGCGCCGGTCCACCGCCCCCGACGAGATGCGCAGGACCGCCAGATCGCCCGCCGGACCGGGCACCCGTCCCGGCAGCCAGAGGGAGTACGGCGGCGCGCGGAACCCAAACCGCGCCGCCAAGGTGAGCTCGCGCCGCGCCGCCTCCGGCTCCTTTAGCCAGGCCAGCCGCGGTTTCACGGCCAGACGCAGCACAAGGTTCAGCGCGCCGAGCCTCAGGCTCGGGCGATTGCCCGCTTCGCTTCGATCACTTGCCATATCCGCTCGGCTGCGTTGAACCCATCGAACCGCTCCAGTTCCTGAATGCCGGTCGGCGAGGTGACGTTGATCTCGGTCAGATAATCACCGATCACGTCGATGCCGACAAAAACCTGGCCCTTTTCCCGCAGCACCGGACCGATTTTCGCGCAGATCTCCAGGTCGCGCGCGGTCAGCCCGACCTGTTCCGGCCGCCCGCCGACATGCATGTTCGACCGTGTCTCGCCCGCCTGCGGCACCCGGTTGATCGCGCCGACCGGCTCGCCATCGACCAGAATCACCCGCTTGTCGCCTTTCGCCACATCCGGCAGGAACTTCTGCGCGATCAGCGGCTCGCGGCTGAACGACATGAAAAGCTCGTGCAGCGCGGCAAGGTTGCGGTCGTTCGGGTCGAGCCGGAACACCCCCGCCCCGCCGTTGCCATAGAGCGGCTTCAGGATGATGTCGCCGTGATCGATCTTGAAGGCGCGGATCGCGGCCAGGTCGCGGGCGATCAGCGTCGGCGGGATCAGGTCGGGAAACTGCAGCACCAGAAGCTTCTCGGGCGAGTTGCGCACCCAGAACGGATCGTTCACCACCAGCGTTTTCGGATGGATCATGTCGAGCAGATGGGTGGTGGTGATGTAGCCCATGTCGAAGGGCGGATCCTGGCGCAGCCACACGACATCCCAATCCGCCAGGTCGATCTCCGTCTCGGGCCCATAGCTGACGTGGTCGCCCTTCACGCGGCGGACCTCGATCGGCCAGCCGCGCGCCAGCACCCGCCCCTCACGGAACGCCAGCCGGTCCGGCGTGTAAAAGAACAACTCATGCCCGCGCGCCTGCGCTTCGAGCGCGATGCGGAACGTGCTGTCCGCGTCGATGTTTACGGACCCGATCGGGTCCATCTGCAACGCCACTCTCAGACCCATGCGCGCCTCCGTGCTGATGCCCTTAGATGGCGCAGCCCCCGGCGAGATGCAATCGCCCGCGCGACTCAGGCGCAGAGTGCGTTTTCAAGGATGCGGACCCGGCCACCGCCATCGACCAGAGCCACGTCAAAGCGCGCCTCGGTATCAAGGCCGCGCGGCTCACCGGCCATGAACTCCGACGCCGCGGCATAGAGCCGCCCGATCTGGCCCGGCGACAGGTGCGCGGCCGCGTCCTCGAACCGGCGCGACTGCTTCACCTCGATGAAGATCAGGCCCGCGCCATCGCGCGCGATCAGGTCGATCTCGCCGCCCGCCCCGCGCCAGCGCCGCGCCGCGATCTGCCGTCCGCCGGTCTCATAGAGGCGTTCCACGGAAGCCTCGGCCGCGAGCCCGGCCATATGCGCCATCGCCCCGCGATGCCGGGCCGAATCCGTCACCGCGCCACCGTCAATCCGTTTCTGCTGTGCCATCCTCTTCCTCCGTCCCGTCCTCTGCCCCGAGCGCCAGGGCCGCCTGATACACCTCGCGCCGTGGCAGACCCAAGGCCGCCGACACCGCCGCCACGGCATCCTTGCGCGACTGGCCCGTGAGCGCCTGCCGCAGCGCCGCCTCCAGCCCGGCTTCGGTCGCCCGCACGGGCCCGGCCCGATCCACCAGCACGACGATTTCCCCCTTCACCTCACGCGTGGCGAAGGCGGCGGCAAGTTCCCCGAGCGTCCCGCGCGAGACCTCCTCGAATCGCTTGGTCAGTTCCCGGCACACCGCAGCCTGCCGTTCTGCCCCCAGACTCTCGCTCAATTCGCCTAACAATCGGCTAATTCGCTTTGGCGATTCATACAGCACCAGCGTTGCCTGCACCTCGCCCAACTCCGCCAGAAACCGCTGTCGCGCCCCCGCTGCCGGGGGTGGGAAGCCGGCAAACAGGAAACGGTCGGTCGGCAGACCCGCCACGGTCAGCGCCGCCAGCACGGCCGAGGGGCCGGGCGCCGCGATCACCGGATGGCCCGCCGCGATGGCCGCGCGCGACAGCTGGTAGCCCGGGTCCGCCACCAGCGGCGTCCCCGCTTCCGAGGCGTAGGCGACCGATTTCCCCTCGGCTAGCGCGCGCAGCAGGCGGGGGCGCATCGCTTCGCCGTTGTGGTCGTGATAGGCGATCAGCGGCCGGTCGCCCAGCGGGATGCCGTGAATCTCCATCAGGTGGCGCAGGGTGCGGGTGTCCTCGGCCGCCAGAACCTCGGCGCTGCCGAGGATGTCGAGCGCGCGCAGCGTGATGTCGCGCGCCGCCCCGATCGGCGTGGCGAGAAAATAGAGCCCCGGTGCGAGGGGCCGCGCGGCGCCGTTCATCAATGTCGCCCTCTCGAAAGTTGCCAAGGTCGTGTGAAACGCATAGGCTCCGGCCAACCCGACCCAGCGCCCGAAGCGAGGAATTTCACATGTTTGTCCTTTTGAGCGCTGCCCGCAAGGTCGCCGCGTGGCGCGGTCTGCAGGTCGGCGCGCTGGTTGCCGCCCTTGGCCTGTCGGCTTGCGGCCCCGTGGTCTCCACCGGCGGCGGCGGCGGGGGCGGAAGTGCCTCGGGTGCGGTGCGCGTCGCGCTGCTGGTGCCGTCGGGATCGGGCGAATCGAGCGACGAGCTTTTGTCGCAGAATCTCGAGAACGCGGCGCGGCTGGCGATTTCCGACCTCGACGGGGTCAAGATCGACCTGCGCGTCTATTCCACCGGGGCCACGCCCGAGACCGCTGCAGCCAGCGCCACCCAGGCGGTGAACGATGGCGCACGTGTCATCCTCGGGCCGGTCTTCGCCCAGGCGGCGAACGCGGTCGGCAATGCGGTCGCGGGGAGCGGGGTGAACGTGCTCAGCTTCTCGAACAACGCCGACATCGCCGGGCGCAACGTCTTCATCCTGGGACCGACCTTCCGCAACACGGCCGACCGGCTGGTGCGCTATGCGGTGGCGCAGGGCAAGACCAGCATTGCCGTGCTGCACGATCAGACCCCGGCGGGCACGGCCGGGTTCAAGGCGATCCAGGTCGCCATCGCGGCGAATGGCGCGACGCTGGCGACCGAGGCGAGCTATCCGTTCTCGCAGCAGGGCGTGATCGCCGCGGTGCCCGGCATCGCGGCCTCGATCAAGGCTTCGGGCGCGCAGGCGGTGTTCTTCACCTCGGACACGGCCGGGGCCTTGCCGCTGGTCACCCAGATGTTGAGCGAGAACGGCATCGACCCCGCCGCGATCCAGTATATCGGCCTGACACGCTGGGATATCCCGGCCAGCACGCTGGCGCTGCCCGGGGTTCAGCACGGCTGGTTCGCGCTGCCCGATCCGGCCACCAACCAGCAGTTCGCGGCCCGCTATACCGCGGCCTACGGCACCGGGCCGCTGCCCATCGCGGGGCTTGCCTATGACGGCATCGCCGCGATCGGCGCGCTGGTGAAGGCGGGTCAGGGCGATCTCAGCGCCGGGGCGCTGACCCAGCCCTCGGGCTTCGTCGGCGTGAACGGCATCTTCCGGCTGATGCCCGACGGCAGCGACCAGCGGGGCCTGGCGATCGCCCAGATCGCCAACAACCAGGTGAACGTGATTGACCCCGCCCCCAGAAGCTTCGGCGGCCCCGGCTCGTAAGCTGGCGCCCGCCCCCGCCGACCCACAGGCGCCTGGCCCGCTGATCTGCGCGGCCGAGGCGATCTTCGACGCCCCGGCCGTGGCGGCGGCGATCGCGCTGGCGCTGCGCGATGCGCCCGACGACCGCAGCCGCCGCGCCGCCGCAGTGCAGGTGCTGGCCGAGGCCCGCCGCGCCGGCAACGCGGCACTGGAGGCCGCCTTCGCGGCCCGGCCGCGCGACGCGCGCGAGCTGATCACCGCGCAGGCCTATCTGACCGACGGGCTGGTGCGCAGCGCGCTCGACGTGGCTTGCCGCCACCTGCACCCGCTGGCCAACCCCACCGAGGGCGAGCGCATCGCGCTGGTCGCCGTGGGCGGCTACGGGCGTGCCGAGATGGCGCCCTATTCCGACATCGACCTGTTGTTCCTGACACCGTGGAAGATCACCGCCTGGGCCGAAAGCGTCGTCGAATCGATGCTCTACATGCTGTGGGATCTGAAGCTGAAGGTCGGCCACGCCACGCGCACGGTGAAGGACTGCCTGCGGCTGGGGCGCGAGGACATGACGATCCGCACCGCGCTGCTGGAGCACCGCTTTCTGGACGGCGACGCGGGGCTGGCGGCGGAACTGAAGGAAAAGCTGTGGTCGGAGCTGTTCCGCAACACCGCCGCCGAATTCATCGAGGCCAAGCTGGCCGAGCGCGCCGAGCGGCACAAGCGGCAGGGCGGCCAGCGCTATGTGCTGGAACCCAACGTGAAAGAGGCCAAGGGCGGCTTGCGCGACCTCCAGACGCTTTACTGGATCGCCAAGTACATCCATCGCGTCGACCGCGCCGGGGAACTCGTCGGCCTGGGCGTGTTCAGCCGCGAGGAATATGAGAACTTCCGCGCGGCCGAGACCTTCCTCTGGGCGGCGCGCTGTCACCTGCACTACATCGCGGGCCGCGCGATGGATCAGTTGACCTTCGACCTGCAGGTCGATGTCGCCGCGCGCATGGGCTACCTTGATGGCGGTGGGCGCCGGGCGGTGGAACGCTTCATGCAGGACTATTTCCGCCACGCGACAACCGTGGGGGAACTGACGCGCATCTTCCTGACCGCGATGGAGGCGCAGCACGTCAAGAAGGAACCGATGCTGATCGGCCTGCTGCGCCGTCGCAAGAAGCTGCACGACGGCATGGCGCTGGTGCAGAACCGGCTGAGCGTGTCGGACCCCAAGGCGTTCCTGGCCGACAAGCTGAACATGCTGCGCATCTTCGAGGAAGGGCTGCGCACCGGTCACCTGTTCCACCCCGACGCGATGCGGCTGGTTGCGTCGCATCTGGACCTGATCGACGACGAGGTGCGCGACAACCCCGAGGCGAACCGCATCTTCCTTGACCTGATGCTCAAGCACGGCAACCCGGAACGCGCGCTGCGGCTGATGAACGAACTGGGCGTGCTGGGCGCCTTCATCCCGGAATTCGGCCGCATCGTCGCGATGATGCAGTTCAACGTCTACCACCACTACACGGTGGACGAGCACATCATCCAGTGCGTCTCGACGCTGGCGCAGATCGAGCGCGGCGAACTGGTGGAAGAACTGCCGCTGTCGTCGTCGATCCTCAAGGCGGGGGTGAACCGGCGGGTGATCTATGTCGCGCTGCTGCTGCACGACATCGGCAAGGGCCGGCCCGAGGATCACTCGGTCATCGGCGCGCAGATCGCCCGCCGCATCGCGCCACGACTGGGGCTGAACGCCGAGGAATGCGAGACGGTGGAATGGCTGGTGCGCTACCATCTGCTGATGTCGGACATGGCGCAGAAGCGCGACATTTCCGACCCGCGCACGGTGCGCGACTTCGCCAAGCTGGTGAAGACCAAGAAGCGGCTGGACCTGCTGACGGTGCTGACGGTCTGCGACATCCGCGGCGTCGGGCCGGGAACCTGGAACAACTGGAAGGCGATGCTGCTGCGCCAGTTGCACCGGGATACCACGACGGCGCTGGAGACCGGGCTCGAAGACCTCAACCGCGACCGCCGCGAGGACGAGGCCAAGCGGCAACTGCGCGAGGCGCTGGCCATCTGGGACAAGGCCGACCTGCGCGCCGAGATGGCGCGGCACTACGGGCCCTACTGGCAGGGGCTTTCGGCCGCCACCCATGTGATCTTCGCCCATCTGCTGCGCGGGCTTGGCGATGACGAGATCCGCATCGACCTGCACCCCGACACCGACCACGACGCGACCCGGGCCTGTTTCGCGCTGGTCGATCACCCCGGCATCTTCTCGCGCCTGGCCGGGGCGCTGGCGCTGGTGGGGGCCAATGTGGTGGACGCGCGCACCTATACCTCGAAGGACGGCTTTGCGACCGCCGTCTTCTGGGTGCAGGACACCGAAGGCCACCCCTATGAAGCCGCCCGTCTGCCGCGGCTGAAGCAGATGATCGACAAGACCCTGAAGGGCGAGGTGGTGGCGCGTGAGGCGATGAAGGATCGCGACAAGATCAAGAAGCGCGACCGCCAGTTCAATTTCCCGACCTCAGTCACCTTCGACAATGACGGCTCCGACATCTACACCATCATCGAGGTCGACACGCGCGACCGGCCGGGCCTTCTTTACGACCTGACGCGCACGCTGGCGGCAAACAACATCTACATCGCCTCGGCAGTGATCGCGACCTTCGGGGCACAGGTGGTGGACACGTTCTATGTGAAGGACATGTTCGGCTTGAAACTCTACGCGAAATCCAAGCAGGAAGCGCTGGAGAAGAAGCTCCGCCAGGCCATCGTGGACGGGGCCCAACGGGCGCAGAGCTGAGGGCGCAGCACAGATGAAACCGATCCGTCTAGTCAGGGGCTTCCTGACCGTGGGGGCATGGACGCTCCTGAGCCGCGCCGTGGGCTTCGTGCGCGACGTTCTGATCGCCTCGTATCTTGGCTCCGGCCCGGTCGCCGAAGCGTTCCTCGTGGCGTTCTCGCTGCCCAACACCTTCCGCCGCTTCTTTGCCGAGGGGGCCTTCAACACCGCCTTCGTGCCCCTGTTCTCGAAGAAGTTCGAGGCCGACGAAGACCCCCACCGTTTTGCCGAAGATGCGCTGTCGGGGCTGGCGTTCATCGTCACTGTGGTGTCGGTGATCGCGATGATCGGGATGCCCGTGCTGGTCTACGCGATGGCCTCGGGCTTTGCCGGGGATGATCGCTTCACGCTGGCGGTCTATTTCGGGCGGATCACCTTCCCCTACATCCTGTTCATGTCGGGGGCGGCGCTGTTTTCGGGGGTGCTGAACGCGGGCGGCCGTTTCATCGCCGCCGCCGCCGCGCCGGTGATCCTGAATGTGGTGTTCATCGCGGCGATGCTGGTGGGCAAGCACTACCACTGGGATACCGGCCTGACGCTCAGCTGGGCGACGCCGATCACCGGATTTCTGCAGATGGGTCTGGTCTGGCTGGCCTGCGTGCGCATGGGCTACCCGCTGCGCCTGCGCCGCCCGCGCCTGACGCCCGACATGCGGCGCCTGGTGGCGATCGCGATCCCGTCGGTGATGGCGGGCGGGGTGGTGCAGATCAACCTGCTGGTCGGCCGTCAGGTCGGCAGCTTCTTCGACGGCGCCATCGCCTGGCTGAACTATGCCGACCGGCTTTACCAGTTGCCGCTGGGCGTCGTCGGCATCGCCATCGGCGTGGTGCTGCTGCCCGACATTTCGCGCCGGTTCAAATCCGAGGACGTGGTGGGCAGCCGCTACGCCTACAACCGCGCGACCGAGTTCAGCCTGCTGCTGACGCTGCCTGCCGCGGTGGCGCTGATGGTGGTGCCGGTGCCGCTGATCTCGGTGCTGTTTCAGCGCGGGGAGTTTTCGCATCTCGACACCGTCAACACCGCGCTGACACTGGCCATCTACGGCGCCGGCTTGCCGGCTTTCACGCTGCAGAAGGTGCTGCAACCGCTCTATTTCGCGCGCGAGGATACGCGGACCCCGTTCCGCTACGCCTGGCACTCGATGATCGTGAACGCGGCGGCGGCGCTGCTGCTGGCGCCGCTGATCGGCTTTGTCGCGGCGGCGCTTGGCACCACGCTGGCGGGCTGGTCGATGGTGGCGCAGCTCTGGTGGGGTTCGCGCCACATGGGCGAGGCCGCGGAGTTCGACGACCGGCTGAAACATCGCGTGCCGCGGCTGGCGCTGGCCTCGCTGATTATGGGGGCTTGTCTCTGGGGCCTCGCGCAGATCCTCGCGCCGCAACTGGCGATGCCGGGCATCCGCTACGCCGCCCTGGCGGCGCTGGTTGCGGGTGGGGCGCTGGCCTACGCGGTGGCCTCGGTGCTGACCGGGGCGATCCGGCTGGTCGATGTGCGATCTTCGATGGGGCGCTAGCGGCGGCGGATCATGTCGAGCACGCGGCCCATCCCGCCGGGGCAGATCAGGAACGACAGACCAAAGCCGGTGACGAAGCCGGCGAGGTCGGCGATCCATTCCTTGTTGCCGCCGAACACCAGCCCGAACAGCAGTTGCGCGCCAAGGAAGAAGCCGATCAGGCTGAACGCGCCCGACCGGTTGCCGCCGGTCTGGCCGAGCCGCGTCCACAGGATGAAGCTGAACCCGCCGATCAGCCCGTAGACCGCCGGATAGCCCCCGATCAGCACCATCTGGGTTTGCGAGAACAGGCCATAGGCCACCGCGCCCATCACCCCCGAGGCGAAGAACAGCACCAGAACCGCCCAGGGCCGGAACACCTCGCTGACGTATTTGCCCAGCGCCATCAGGAACACGACGACAAAGATCGCCTGCGTCGGGTTGCCGTGGATGAAGATGTAGCTGACGAAGCGGATCATGTGCTCGGCCGGGAAGAACCGGTTTTCGAGCATCCACTGGAACACCGGCGGCGAGAAGGCGAAGTCCTGCATCGCCTGCAGGCGCCAGCCCACGGCGGCCGGGCCACCCAGCAGGCCGTAGCCGCCAAGGCTCAGCGCGATCTCGATCAGCGCGATCGGCATGGCCAGCACCCAGACCACCCAGGGCAGCGGATGCAGCGGCGGCGCGTTGTGATCCAGATCCATTGGCACTGACCTTCGGTTGACGGCATCTGGTGCCAGCGATAAGCGGTCGGGGCAGCAATTTCCAGACGGAGTCTCAGATGACGGATGCGGTCCAAACGCCTCACGTCGGCAAACCGCGCTTCACGCCCCGGGTGTTCTCGGGCATCCAGCCCTCGGGCGGGCTGACGCTGGGCAATTACCTCGGCGCGCTGAAGCGGTTCGTGCAGAAACAGGACGAGGGGATCGAGACGATCTACTGCCTGGTCGATCTGCACGCGATCACCACCTGGCAAGACCCCGACAAGCTGCGCCAGCAGACGCGCGAGGCGGCGGCGGGGTTCATCGCGGCGGGGATCGACCCGAAACGGTCGATCCTGTTCAACCAGAGCCAGGTCTCGGCCCATGCCGAACTGGGCTGGGTCTTCAACTGCGTCGCGCGGCTGGGCTGGATGAACCGGATGACCCAGTTCAAGGACAAGGCCGGCAAGAACACTGAACAGGTCTCGCTGGGGCTTTACGCCTATCCGTCGCTGATGGCGGCCGACATCCTGCTGTATCACGCCACCCAGGTGCCGGTGGGCGAGGACCAGAAGCAGCATGTGGAACTGACCCGCGACATCGCGGCGAAGTTCAACCACGACTACAAGACCGACTTCTTCCCGCTGACCGAGCCGGTGATCGAAGGTGTGGCGACGCGTGTGATGAGCCTGCGCGACGGCACCAGGAAGATGTCGAAATCCGACCCCTCGGATCAAAGCCGGATCAACCTGACCGACGACGCCGAGGCCATCGCGCAGAAGTTCCGCAAGGCGAAAAGCGATGCCGACGTGCTGCCCGACACGCCCGATGGGCTGAAGGACCGCCCCGACGCGCGCAATCTGGTGAACATCTACGCCGCCCTCGCCGATCAGTCGGTGGAGGAGGTGCTGGCGCAATACGCGGGCCAGGGGTTTGGCGTGTTCAAGCCAGCGCTGGTCGATCTTGCGGTCGCCAAGCTCTCGCCGATCTCGACCGAGATGAAGCGCCTGATGGCCGACCCCGCCGAGATCGACCGCATCCTTGGCGACGGCGCCGACCGCGCCGACGCCATCGCCCAGCCGATCCTGGCGAAAACGCTGGAGATCGTGGGCATGATCCGCTCGCGGCGGTAAACGATGGTCAGGGCGCTCGCACGGGCCGCCCTGACGCTGCTGCTGGTGCTCTCGCTGGCGGGCAGCTTCTGGTCGGTTCGCCAATTGCTGCGCAACCCGCTGTTGTCGGCGATGGTCAGCCGCAGCGCCGACGGGATCCGCGCAGCGACCGACCGGGCGATGGCGGCAGAGGCGACGCCGGACAGGATCGCGGACCGGCTGCGCGCCCTGCTGGCCGAAACCCCGCGCAACTGGGTGGCCATTGATGCCGTCGGCGGCGTGGCGGACGAGCGGGGGATCGCCCTGCCGCCCGACCTGATCGCCACCCGCGATGCGGATCGGGCGGAGGACACGGGTCTTCTTGCCGCCGTTGGGGGCTGCGCCGCCTGTATGGTGGATGCCGCCTCTTGCGCGCTTTCGGCGCAACTTCTGTGTCAGGCGCCGATGGTGCTGACCCCGATCGGCGACCTTTACGGCGTCGCCTCGGAAGGGGCGCACTACTTGGCCGGTCAGCCCGTGGACGACCTCAACCTCGGCCTGTCCGCCATCGGCCTTGGCGCGACGGCACTGGCGCTCGCCTCAGGCGGGTCGTCGCTGACGCTGAAGGCCGGGGCGGGTATGGCCAAGCTGGCGCACCGGATGGGGCTCTTGTCGCCGCGCCTCGTGCATCTGGCGCTGGATGCGATCAGGGACGGCATCGACTGGGGCGGCCTGTGGGCGGTGCGCAGCGGCGACGATCTTGGTCGCCTGCTGCGCCCGCGCGTGCTGGCCCCGGTGATCGAGGTCGCGCGCGATACCGACCGGATCGAGACCGCGCTTGGCCCCGCCGCCACCCTCCACCTGCTGCGCTACGTCGATGACGCGCAGGACGCGCGCCATCTGGCCGATGCGGCCGAGGCGCTGGGGCCAAAGACGGTCGGGCGGCTGGAAATGCTGGGCAAATCGCGCTTCCTGCGCCTGACGCTGCGCTTCAGCCACTTTGCGCTCGGTGTAATGGCCAGCCTGTTCGGCCTGATCCTGTCGGCGGGCACGATGCTGGCCCATGCGCTGCACCACGCGGCCCTGCGCGGGCTGCGCCGCGCGGCGCGCCGCCCGGTCAGATGACGTGCACCTGCGTGCCCACTTTCACCAGTTTGAACAACTGGGTGATATCCTCGTTGTAAAGCCCGATGCAGCCGTCCGACGACATCCGCCCGATCTTGCGCGTGTCCTGGGTGCCGTGCACGCG
Organism: Solirhodobacter sp.; assembly: GCF_964715405.1. Lineage (NCBI taxonomy): Bacteria > Pseudomonadati > Pseudomonadota > Alphaproteobacteria > Rhodobacterales > Paracoccaceae > Solirhodobacter > Solirhodobacter sp. The sequence continues at coordinate 135,416 of NZ_CBAICG010000002.1, forward strand.
GTAGTAGGGCCAGCCCAGATAGAGCGCAAAGGGCCCCAGCGGGTTGTCCGGCCCCGGCCCCACCACGGCGGGCAGCCAGGGCATCCGCTGCCGCATCGACGGCGTTGGCCGCCAGGTCGGGCCCACCACCTTTTCGACCACCTCGGTCATTCCCGTGCGCGTCAGATCGGGGCTGCCCGGCACCGAGCAGGGGAACAGCAGGTAGGTCGCCGCATCCTCGGACCAGTAATGCACTGCCCGCGATTGCGTATCGGCAAGGATTGCGCCGTTGCGCAGCGTGGGGAAATAGTCCTGCCAGGCTTTCGCGCGGAAGCTTGATACGTTGGCATCGACCTCGGCGTCGGCGGCGCGCACGAGGGCGGGCGCCGTCAGCCCCGCCGCGGCCAGGGCTGCGCCGAGCAGGAACTTTCGGCGAGGGAGTGCGTGAGTCATCACATGCCTCTTTCTGTATATTTCGGATGTATGGATTACACCGCTGTCCGGCACGGGCAAGTCACGTCGGCGTGCGGGGCTGATGCCACGGCCTCGGGTCGACCCGGGCGTCATGCAACCGCAACAAAACCGACACGGGTTCGATTCCAGCGCTGTCTACCCTCTGCCTTGCGGATTCGTCCGCGGTGCCCGGAAGGTTCCGTCCCCACCTTCCCCAGGCGGCGTGTCTTCCCCGGGCCGCCGCCAATGCCGGGCGCCGGTGGTCACATGCGCTTACCCCGGCGATGACCGCCTGCCCCCGGCCCACGCCGGGGGTTTCTTTTTCTACATCGCCGCACAGTGTGGCTGCGCCAAAGCGACTCACGCTGACCGCCAGGAATGCCTATTCTTGACGGGAGAATTTGCAGGAGAAAGCAATGCCCACCCCGGTCCACCCCGCCACCCGCATCGGTCACGTTCACCTGAAAGTGGCCGACCTCGACCGTGCCATCGCCTTCTATTCCGGCGTGCTCGGGTTCGAACTTCAGCAGAAGTTCGGCAGCCAGGCCGCGTTCCTGTCGGCGGGCGGCTACCACCACCACCTCGGCCTGAACACCTGGGAAAGCAAGGGCGGCACCCCGGCGCCGCATGGCCATACCGGCCTTTACCACACCGCCTTCCTCTACCCCGACCGGGCCAGCCTTGCCGATGCGCTGTGGCGGATCACGCAGGCGGGCATCCCGCTCGACGGCGCCGCGGATCATGGCGTGTCCGAGGCGATCTATCTGCACGACCCCGACGGCAACGGGGTGGAGCTTTACCGCGACCGACCCGAGGCCGAATGGCCGCGCAAGCCCGACGGCACGCTGGCAATGTCCAACGCCCCGCTCGACCTGCACGCGCTTCTGGCCGAACGGGTCGCCTGAACCCGACTGCGTCGGGCTTGCCAGACCCGGCGTGGATCGGCGATGATCCCCCGACCTTGGGGAGACCATCATGCGCAAGTTCCTTGTCGTGCTCGACGACAGCCGAGAATGCCTGAACGCGATGCGCTTTGCCGCGTTCCGCGCCGCCCGCACGCAGGGCGGCGTCACCATCCTGTCGGTGATTCCGCCGGAAGAGTTCAAATACTGGACCGGCGTGACCGACATCATGCGCGCCGAAGCCCGCGAGCGGATCGAAGCGCATTTCGAAGTGTTCGCGAAATGGATGCGGACCGGTCACGGCATCCAGCCGGACCTGGTGATCCGCGAGGGCGAGCCGGTGACAGAGATTCTCGCGCATATCCGGGAGGATCCGGAAATCGGTGTGCTGGTGCTCGGCGCCGGCAACGACAAGAGCGGGCCGGGCAAGCTGGTCACCCAGCTCTCGAAATCCTCCGGCACCTTGCCGATCCCGATCACCATCGTGCCGGGCGAAATGTCGAAGGAGCGGCTGGAGGCGATCACCTGATCGCGACGCGCCGTCGCAATTGACTTTCCCGACCGCAAGGCGCATATCCGACCATAACAGTCGGAGATTGCCCCATGTTCATCCAGACCGAATCCACCCCAAACCCCGCCACGCTGATGTTCCTGCCGGGACAGACCGTGCTTGAAACCGGCACGGCCGACTTCGCCACGGTCGAGTCGGCCGTGATGTCGCCCTTGGCGCGGCGCGTGTTTTCGGCGGGCGGCGTGACCGGCGTGTTCCTTGGCCGTGACTTCGTCACCGTGACGAAGGAAGACGCGCTTGACTGGTCGCATGTGAAACCCGCGATCCTTGGCGCGATCATGGAACATTTCCAATCGGGCGATGCGGCGATCGACGGGCCACAAGCCGATGACCATGCCGATCAGGACGGCCCGGACTCCGAGATCGTGACGCAGATCAAGGAGCTTCTGGATACGCGGGTGCGCCCGGCCGTGGCCAACGACGGCGGCGACATCACCTTCCGGGGCTTTGACCGCGGCATCGTCTATCTGCACATGAAGGGCGCCTGCGCGGGCTGCCCGTCCTCGACGCTGACGCTGAAGATGGGCATCGAGAACCTGCTGCGGCACTACATCCCCGAAGTGGTCGAGGTTCGCGCCGTCGCGGCCTGAACCTTGGTCGGCCCCCTGATCCTTGCCTTCGACACCTCGGCCGCGTTCTGCGCGGCCGCTGTGCTTTCGGGTGACCGGGTGCTGGCCGCCGCCGAAGAGCCGATGGCGACCGGGCAGGCCGAACGCCTGATGCCGCTGCTGGCGGAATTGCTGTCGGCGGCGGGCCTGACCTGGCGCGACCTGCAGGGCATCGGCGTCGGCACCGGGCCCGGCAACTTCACCGGCGTGCGGCTTTCGGTCTCGGCGGCGCGCGGATTGGCGCTGTCGCTGGGCCGCCCCGCCATCGGCGTGACGCGGCTGGAGGCGCTGGCCGAGGGCCTGCCACGCCCGCTGGCGGTGATCGAGGATGCCCGGCGCGGCGCCGCCTATCTGCAACGCTTCGGCCCCGACATGGCCGCCGAACTGGTGGAACCCGAAGACCTGCGCGACCTCGGCGACCTGCCCCGCACCGGGGGCGGTGCAGGGCTGATCCCCGGCGGGGCGATCCTGACCCCGGCGATGCCGATCGCGGTTGCCATCGCGCGCATCGCCGCCCGCCGCCTTGGGGTGCCGCAACCACGCCCGGCGCCGCTTTACCTGCGGGCGGCCGATGCGGCGGTGTCGTCCGATCCGCCAGTGGTCATCCTGCCGTGACGCCCGAGGCCCTGGCCGCGCTGCACGCGCAGGGCTTCACCACTCCCCGCCCCTGGTCCGCCGCCGAGATCACCAGCCTGCTTGCCAGCCCCGGCGTGTTTGTCACCGGCGACGCGCGCGGCTTTGCGATGGGTCGCGTGGTCCTGGACGAGGCGGAGCTGCTGACCCTCGTCACCGCCCCCGCATTCCGGCGGCAGGGCCTTGGCCGCGCCCTGCTGGCGGCGTTCGAGGCGGCGGCGCGCAGTCGGGGCGCGACCCGCGCCTTTCTCGAAGTCGCTGCCGACAATGCCCCGGCGCTCGCCCTCTACCAGGGGCTGGACTGGGCCGAGGACGGGCGGCGGCGCGGCTATTATCAGAGCCCTGACGGCAGACGGATCGACGCGATCCTGTTTTCAAGGCCACTCTGACGGGCGCCGCCCGCCGATCAATCACTTTTATCATCCGGTCAAAGATTGCCACCGCATCGCGCAAGATCGCACTTGACCGTTCGGTCAGGCTGCGGCCTTATTCCCCCCATGATCCGCCAGAGATCAGCACCCAAGACCGGGCCCCTTCGCGCCTCGGCGGACGGCCAGAACAACAACCGGGAGAACCAATCCATGAGCCTGATGACCAAATTCCTTGGCGCCGCTGCCACCTTGGCGCTGACCGCCGGGGCCGCGCTTGCCGACCCCGCGATCATTTACGACCTCGGCGGCAAATACGACAAATCCTTCAACGAGGCCGCCTTCCACGGCGCCGAGAAATGGGCCAAGGAAACCGGCGGCAAGTTCAAGGAAGTCGAGATGCAGTCGGAAGCCCAGCGCGAGCAGGCTCTGCGCCGTCTGGCCGAGTCGGGCGCCAACCCGGTTGTGATGACCGGCTTCGCCTTCGGCGACGTGCTGGCCAAGGTCGCCCCTGACTTCCCGAAGACCAAGTTCGCGATCATCGACATGGTGGTTGACCAGCCGAACGTGGAATCGGTCGTGTTCACCGAGGAACAGGGTTCCTACCTCGTCGGCATCATGGCCGCGATGGCCTCGAAGTCGGGCACGGTCGGTTTCATCGGCGGCATGGACATCCCGCTGATCCGCAAGTTCGAATGCGGCTATGCCCAGGGCGTGATGGCGGCCAACCCGAACGCCAAAATCATCATGAACATGACCGGCACCACCCCGACCGCGTGGAATGACCCGGTCAAGGGCGGCGAACTGGCCAAGGCGCAGATCAGCCAGGGCGCCGACGTGATCTATGCGGCGGCGGGCGGCACCGGCGTGGGCGTGCTGCAGGCGGCGGCGGACGGCAAGATCCTCTCGATCGGGGTCGACAGCAACCAGAACTACATGCACCCCGGCCAGGTGTTGACCTCGATGATGAAGCGCGTCGACAACGCGGTCTATGCCGCGTTCAAAGGCGGCGCCGACCTCAAGACCGGCATCCAGGTCATGGACCTGAAGGCGGGCGGCGTCGCCCCGGCGATGGACGACAACAACGCCAAGCTGGTGACGCCCGAGATGAAGGCCGCCGTCGACAAGGCGACCGCCGGGATCGAGGACGGCACGATCAAGGTGCACGACTACACCACCGACAACACCTGCCCCGTGAACTGAGGCAGGCCGTATATGGCACAGGGTAACACCTCGGGGCGGCAGGAAACTGCCGCCCCCGCCACATCCGCACCCGCGATCGAGCTGCGCGGCATTTCCAAGGCGTTCGGGCCGGTACGGGCCAACAAGGACATCTCGATCAGCGTCGCCAAGGGCGCGATCCACGGCATCATCGGCGAGAATGGCGCGGGGAAATCGACGCTGATGTCGATCCTCTACGGCTTCTACAAGGCCGACGCGGGCGAGATCGTGATCAACGGCAAGGTCGCCCATATCCCCGACAGCCAGGCCGCGATCCGGGCGGGCATCGGCATGGTGTTCCAGCATTTCAAGCTGGTGCAGAACTTCACCGTGCTGGAAAACGTCATCCTCGGCGCCGAGGACGGCGCGCTGCTGGGCCCCTCGCTGGCCAAGGCACGCAAGACGCTGACCGCTCTGGCGCGCGAGTATGAGCTGAACGTGGACCCCGACGCGCTGATCGAAAACCTCTCGGTCGGGCATCAGCAGCGGGTGGAGATTCTCAAGGCGCTCTACCGGCAGGCCGACATTCTCATCCTGGACGAGCCCACCGGGGTGCTGACCCCGGCCGAGGCCGACCACCTGTTCCGCATCCTCGCCAACCTGAAACGCGAGGGCAAGACGATCATCCTGATCACCCACAAGCTGCGCGAGATCATGGAGATCACCGATACCGTCAGCGTGATGCGCCGCGGCCAGATGACGGCAACGGTGAAAACCGCCGAAACCAGCCCCGAGGCGCTGGCGGAGATGATGGTGGGCCGCAAGGTGCTGCTGCACGTCGAAAAAGGCCCCGCCAGGCCGGGCAAGACCGTACTGGAGGTCGAAGACCTGCACGTGACCGACAAGCATGGGGTGGAGCGTCTGAAGGGCGTCTCGCTGAGCGTGCGGGCGGGCGAGATCGTCGGCATCGCGGGCGTTGCGGGCAATGGCCAATCGGAACTGCTGGAGGTGCTGGGCGGCTTTGCGCAGGGGCGCGGCGTGATCCGCATGAACGGCCAGCCGCTGGACCTGACGGGGCGCCATTCCGACGGCCAGACCCGGCGCGCCAACGGCATCGCGCATGTGCCGGAGGATCGCCAGCGACTGGGGCTAATCATGGATTTCGCGGCGTGGGAGAACGTCGCCTTCGGTTATCAGAACGATCCGGCCTACCAGCGTGGGCTGTTGATGGACAATGCCGGGCTGGTGACCGAAACCGCCGCCAAGATGGGCCGCTTTGACGTGCGCCCGCTTGACCCGCGACTGGCGGCCAAAAGCTTCTCGGGCGGCAACCAGCAAAAGCTGGTGCTGGCGCGCGAGATCGAGCGCAACCCCGACCTCTTGCTGGTCGGCCAGCCCACCCGCGGCGTCGATATCGGCGCCATCGAGTTCATCCACCAGCAACTGGTGCGATTGCGCGATGCGGGCAAGGCGATCCTGCTGGTCTCGGTCGAACTGGAGGAGATCATGAGCCTGTCGGACCGTATCGCGGTGATGTTCGACGGCCGCATCATGGGCGAACGCCTGCCGGGCGAAACCGACGAGCGCGAGCTTGGAATGCTGATGGCGGGCATGAACGGAAAGGCCGCGTGATGGACAGACTGCCGAAATGGGCCGATGCGACGCTGGTGCCGCTGATCTCGATCCTGATCGCCTTCTTCATCTCGGGCCTTGTCATCCTCGCGATCGGCGAAGATCCGATCAACGCGATGAAGATCATGCTGAATGGCGGCCTGGGGTCGACCTACGGCTGGGGCTACACGCTTTACTACGCCACCAACTTCATCTTCACCGGCCTGTCGGTCGCCATCGCCTTTCACGCCGGGCTGTTCAACATCGGCGGCGACGGGCAGGCGCAACTTGGCGGGCTTGGCGTGACGCTGGTCTGCCTGATGGTGCCCTGGCCGAACTGGTGGCTGGCGCTGATCTTCGCCTCGCTGGCGGGGGCGGCGTTCGGTGCGGCCTGGGCGGCGATCCCGGCCTGGTTGCAGGCCAAGCGCGGCAGCCACATCGTGATCACCACGATCATGTTCAACTTCATCGCCTCGGCATTGCTCAACTACCTGCTGGTGAACGTGTTGCGGCCGATCGGCACGATGGACCCGGCCTCGGCCAATTTCCCCAAGACCGTCGGCATTCCGCATCTGGGCTCCGTTCTGAACGCACTCGGCATCCCCTTCGCCAAGGGCACGCCCGCGAACATCACCTTGCTGATCGCGCTGCTGGCCTGCCTGCTGATCTGGGTGCTGATCTGGCACACCCGCTTCGGCTTTGCCCTGCGGGCCTTCGGCAAGTCGGAACCGGCGGCGCGTTATGCCGGCATCCGCCCGGTGAAGATCACGATGTATGTGATGCTGATCTCGGGCGCGCTGGCCGGGCTGATGTCGATCAACAACGTGATGGGCGAAAGCGGGCGGCTGGTGCTGAACTCGTCCGAAGGCGCGGGCTTCATCGGCATCGCGGTGGCGCTGATGGGCCGCTCGCACCCCTTGGGCGTGCTGCTGGCGGCGATCCTGTTCGGGTTTCTCTATCAGGGCGGCGCCGAGCTTTCGATGGACACGTCGATTCCGCCGCAACTGATCTGGGTGATTCAGGCCCTGGTGATCCTGTTCACCGGCGCATTGGACAACATGGTGCGGATGCCGGTCGAGGCCGTGTTCCGCAAATTCGGCAAACGGAGGACGTGATGTCGTTCGACACTCTCATCTCGATCCTCGACAGCACGGTGCGGCTGGGCACGCCCTTGCTGCTGGCCTGCCTCGCCGGGCTTTTCTCGGAACGCTCGGGCGTGTTCGACATCGGGCTGGAGGGCAAGATGCTGGTGGCGGCCTTCCTGTCGGCCGCCGTCGCCTACATGACCGGCAGCGCCTGGCTGGGCCTGCTGGCGGGCATCGCCGGGTCGATGTCGTTCTCGCTGATCCACGGGCTGGCCTCGATCACCTTCCGCGGCAACCAGTTGATTTCGGGCGTCGCGATCAACATGCTGGCCTCGGGGCTGACGGTGCTGGTGGGGCAGAACTGGTTCCACCTTGGCGGCGGCACCCCGGCGCTGACCGGCGCGGGGCGGTTTCAGGATATCGACCTGCCCTTCGCCGCGGCGCTGAAGGACGTGCCGGTGCTGGGGCCGATCTACGACCAGTTGATTTCGGGCCACTCGATCCTCGTTTACGCGGCCTTCCTTGCGGTGCCCGGCACCTGGTGGGTGCTGTACAAGACGCGCTTTGGCCTGCGCCTGCGCGCGGTGGGCGAGAACCCGGCGGCGGTCGATACCGCCGGAGTCTCGGTCGTGGGCCTGCGCTATGCGGCGATCTGCATCGCGGGCATCCTGTGCGGCGTGGCGGGCAGCTATCTGTCGACCTCGCTCGCCGCCAGCTTCGGGCGCGAGATGACGGCCGGGCGTGGCTTCATCGCGCTCGCCGCGCTGATCTTCGCCAAGTGGCGGCCGTGGTATGCGCTGGGGGCGACGATGCTGTTCGGTTTCCTGGCCGCGGTGTCGAACCGCTACCAGACGCTCGACCTCGGCTTCGTCGTGATCCCGAACCAGTTCATGGATGCGCTGCCCTACATCCTGACCGTGGTCATCCTTGCGGGCTTCGTCGGGAAGGCGATCCCGCCGCGCGCAGGAGGCGAGCCCTATGTCAAGGAACGCTGAGGCCGTCGCCGCCCTGATCCGGTCGCGCGCGGGCGCGGCTCCGGTGCGGCTGGGCCTGATCCTCGGGTCCGGCCTCGGCCATCTGGCGGGGGCGGTGGATGGTGTGGCGATCCCTTACGGCGACCTGCCGGGGTTTCCCCATGCGGGCGTCTCAGGGCACAACCCCAACCTTGTCGTGGGCGACCTGGAGGGTGTGCGCGTCGCCGTGTTCGGCGGGCGCGAGCACTACTATGAAAACGGTCGCGCCGATGCGATGCGGCTGCCGCTGGAGGTGCTGCGCGCGCTGGGCGCCGACACCCTGATCGCCACCAACGCCGCGGGCTCGCTGAAGGCCGACATGCCAACCGGCGAGTTGATGCTGCTGACCGATCACATCAACTTCTCGGGCCTGAACCCGCTGATCGGCGAGCCGACGGATGCCCGCTTCGTGCCGATGACGGCGGCCTATGATCCGGCGATCCGGGCCGCGCTGAAAGCCGCGGCCGCGGCGGAGGACGTGACGCTGCACGAGGGCGTCTATGCCTGGTATTCCGGCCCGTCGTTCGAGACGCCCGCCGAGATCCGCGCGATCCGCACGCTGGGGGGCGACGCGGTCGGCATGTCCACCGTGCCCGAGGTGATCCTTGCCCGCTTCCTTGGTCTGAAGGTCGCCGCGATCTCGACCATCACCAACATGGCGGCGGGATTGGGCACCGAATCGATCAGCCACGAACACACCAAGGCGATGGCGCCACGCGGTGCGGCAAAACTCGAACGCGTGCTTCGACGATACTTGCAAAAAATGGAATACATGGTAGCTCTGGGCTCCACGTCTTCTCTGTAAGATCACGGCCCGTCAACCGGCGGACCTTCGCCCCGCAAGCCCCGGACGGCCCGCCATGCAGATTTACCTGCCCATCGCCGAGGTATCCGTCAACGTCTTCCTGCTGCTGGGCATCGGCAGCGGGGTCGGTCTGCTGTCGGGCATCTTCGGCGTCGGTGGCGGGTTCCTGATCACGCCGCTGCTGCTGTTCATCGGCATCCCGCCCGGCGTCGCGGTGGCAACCGGGGCCAATCAGGTGGTCGCCGCCTCGGTTTCGGGGCTGATGGTCCACATTCGCCGCCGCACCGTCGATTTCAAGATGGGCACGGTGATGCTGATCGGCGGCTTTGCCGGGTCGAACGTCGGCATCTATGTGTTCGAGCTGATGAAACGAGCCGGGCAGACCGAGCTGTTCGTGCAGTTTTCCTATGTGTTCTTCATGGGCGCGATCGGCACGCTGATGTTCCAGGAAAGCTTCCGGGCCATTCGGCGGAACCGCAGCGGCGCCGCGGCGCCGCGGGCCGTGACGCAACGCAACCGCCATAGCTGGGTGCAGCGCTGGCCGGTGAAGATGAAGTTCCGCACCTCGGGCCTCTATATCAGCGTCTTTCCGCCCTTCCTGATCGGGGTGGTCGTGGGCTTCCTCTCGGCCACGATGGGCGTCGGCGGCGGCTTCATCCTCGTGCCGGCGATGATCTACCTGCTGGGCATGAACACCCGCGTGGTGGTGGGCACCTCGCTGTTTCAGATCATCTTCGTCACCGCTTATTCGGTGATGGCCCATGCCATCGCCAACCAGTCGGTCGACATGGCGCTGGCGGTTCTGCTGATCGTCGGCGGCGTCGTCGGCGCACAGGTCGGCACCATCATCGGCTTCCGGCTGAAAGCCGAGCAATTGCGCATCCTGCTGGCGATCCTCGTGCTGTCGGTCAGCGTGAAGATCGGGCTGGACCTCGTGTTGACGCCCTCCGACCTTTTCTCGGTCCGCTCGGTGAACCACCCATGATCCGCGCGCTTTTCCTTCTGCTCGCCCTCGGCCTGGCCCGCCCGGCCCTTGCCGACGAACAGGTCGTGGCCGGGCTCAGCGAGAACCAGATCGCGATCACCGCCAATTTCAACGGGTCCGACATTCTGGTTTTCGGCGCGGTGAAACGCGACGCGCCGATCCCGATGGATAAACCCCTGCAGGTGATCGTCACGCTGGAAGGCCCGCCGAACCCGGTCGACATCAGCCGCAAGGGGCATGTCTACGGTATCTGGATCAACACGCAGAAGGTTCGCGTGACCGCAGCCCCGGCATTCTATGCCATCGCCACCTCCGGGCCGCTGGCGGATGTGCTGTCGCAGACCGACGACCTGCGCTACAAGATCACCATCCCGCAGGCGATCCAGGACTCGGGCATCGCCAATCAGGCCGCCAATGCCGAGAGCTTTGTCGATGCGCTGATCCGGATCCGCAAGGAACAGGGCCTTTACGTCCTCGACCAGGGCACCGTGAGCCTTGAGCAGTCGACGTTGTTTCGCACCGATATCAAGCTGCCGTCCAACCTGACCGACGGCCTTTATGCCGCGCGCATCTTCCTGACGCGCGGTGGCAGGGTCGTGGCCATGCACCAGTCCGACGTGCTGGTGCAGAAGGCCGGGATCGAGCGCTGGCTTTACCGGCTGGCACAGGACAACCCGCCGGCCTACGGGCTGCTGTCGCTGCTGATTGCCATCGCCGCGGGCTGGCTCGCCTCGGCTGCGTTCCGGCTCGCCAAACGGTAAATCAGCCGCGACCGACGAAGGGCATCTTCGTCGCCATGATCGTGATGAACTGCACGTTCGCGGACAGCGGCAGCATCGCCATGTGCAGCACCGCCTCGGCCACCTCGCGCGCGTCCATCATCGCCTCGGCGCGGATGCTGCCATCGGCCTGCGGCACGCCTTTCGCCATCTGCGCGGCCATTTCCGTCGCGGCGTTGCCGATGTCGATCTGCCCGCAGGCGATGTCGAACGGCCGCCCGTCGAGCGACAGGGTCTTGGTCAAGCCGGTGACGGCGTGCTTGGTGGCGGTGTAGGCGACCGAGCCGGGGCGCGGCGCATGGGCCGAGATCGAACCGTTGTTGATGATCCGCCCGCCCTGCGGCGCCTGCTGGCGCATGTGGCGGAACGCGGCCCGGGCGCAATAGAACATGCCGTTGAGGTTGACCGAGACGGTCGCGTGCCAATCGTCCAGCGAAATCTCGTCGATCAGCCCGGCGGGGCGCGAAATGCCCGCGTTGTTGAACAGCGCGTCGATCCGCCCGAAACGGGATGCCGCCGCCGCGAAGGCGGCATCTACGGCCACCGGGTCAGCCACGTCGCAGGGCAGCGCCAGCGCGCCCGGATGCGCGGCGGCGAGGTCTTCCAGCGGTTCGGCGCGCCGCGCGATCAGCCCGACCTGCCAGCCTGCGTCGAGAAAGCGCAGCGCCGTGGCCCGGCCGATGCCCGCGCTGGCGCCGGTGATCAGGATGCTGCGCGTCATCTCAGAACGCCTTGAACGTCATCGTGGTCAGGGTGCGCACGATACCCGGAATGTCGAACAGCCTTTCCGACAGGAAGTGGCCGACGTCGGACTCTTCGGGGATGTAGACCTTGGCGATCAGGTCGTATTCGCCCGAGGTCGAAAAAAGCTCGCTGACCACCTCGCGGTCGTAGATCGCGTCGGCGACCTCGTAGGTCTTGCCGGGGGTGCACCGGAACTGGACAAAGACGCAGCGCATTCGGGCCTCCAAACTCATTCGTGGCGAAGATTAGGACGAAGCCGCCCGCCCGGCCAGAGGCTTATTCCGCCTCAAGCTCCAGCGCCGCCGTGCCGCCCGGCAGGTCGTCGATGCCCAGCGGCGCCGGGGGCCGGGCAAGGCGGTTGCGCACCACCCACATCAGCCGCCGCTCGGCCCGCGTGATCGCGACATAGGCGAGGCGTTTCCACAAGGGCACACCCGCCTCGCTGCGCCCCGACTGCGCGGCGGCGAAAAGGTCGGGGGCGAAGACCTGCACGGTGTCCCACTGCGACCCTTGCGCCTTGTGGATCGTCACCGCCGCGCCGTGCAGGAAGGCCGCGCCCATGCGGGCGGCGAAGGGGATGAAGGGTTCCTCCTCATCCGGCAGTTCGATCTTGATGATCGAGGCCGCCGACAGCCGCGGCTCTTCGGCGCCCAGCACGTAGAGCCGCGAAAACCCCGGCTTGCGCCCCGGCCCGAGGTAGATCACCTGCGCGCCCTTGATCAGGCCGCGCGCCTCCAGGTCGATGCGCTTCTTGCGGTGCTTCAGCGGCAGTTCGATGCCGTCGCAGATCAGCGGCTCGCCCGGCAGCAGTTCGTCCAGCGGCGCTTCGTAAGCGGCGCGGAAGGCCTGGATCAACCGGATGCGGGTGACGTTGCGCCAGACCAGCACCGGGCTGCGCGCCATCAGCTCGGCCTCGACCCGCTGCGCCACCACCACCCGCTCATCCCGCCGCGCGGCGTCTTCGACCAGCCGCTCGAAGGCGTCGAAGCCAAGTTCCGGGTCGGCCAGCGCATGGGCGAGGTCGAGGATCGGGTTGTCCTCGGCCTGGCGGTGGATGCGGTGCAGCACCAGCCTGCGCGCCTCGGGCAGCTTGTCGAACACCATCTCGCCCGATGACCCCACCGGAGCCAGTTGCGCCGGGTCGCCGAACAGCACCAGCGTCGGGAAAATCTCGCGCAGGTCTTCCAGTTGGCGTTCGTCCAGCATCGAGCTTTCGTCGACAAAGCCGATATCCAGCGGCTCCTCGCGCCGCTTCCAGCCCTTGATGAAGTCCGACCCGCGCAGGCCCGCCGCCGCCAGCGCGCCGGGGATCGACTTCACCGCGTCGTAGAACGCCTTGGCGCGGTCGAGCGCCAGATCGGTCAGCCCTTCAACCACCGGCCGCTCGCCGCTTCCGGCCAGCCATTCGGCGATGCGCTCATACTGCGGATCATAGACCGGGGTGTAGAGAATGCGGTGGATCGTGGTCGCCGGAACGCCCCGGTTGCGCAGCACGCTGGCGGCCTTGTTGGTGGGCGCGAGGATCGCGAGGGTGCGGCGATCCTTCCGCCTGCGCCCTTCGTAGTCGCCCGAGACAGTGTCCACTCCCGCCTCGTGCAGCGCCTTGTAGAGGCGGCCCAGCAGCATCGTCTTGCCCGAACCGGCCTTGCCGACCACCGCCAGCACGGTCCCCTTGCCCGGCGCGTCGGGCGACAGCGTGCCCTCGTCGGGGTCGACACCGGCCGCCCGCAGCACCTCGGCCAGGCGGTCCCAGGCGTCGGCCTGATCCTCGGAAAACGTGAGCGCGGGCAGGGTCATGGCCGGACCTTACAGAACCGCGCACGGCGCCGCCAGACGGCTTAGCCCGGTGGCCCGGCCTGTCGTTCATGGGGCGGCAGCCCGGCACGGGATGCCAGTTCGGCCCTTGCCGTGCGCAGCGTCTCGTCGGCCTTGGCGGCCAGTGTCAGCAAGCCGTTCTGCGTGGCATAGGCCCGCAGGTCGGCCAGCACGTCCAAGATCCACTCATGCCCCATGCGCCCGCCTTGCCCCACCGGGCCGAGCACATGGCAATTGCATTAACAATCCGCTAACACTCTTGGGCGTCAACAGACTGTCGCCGGTGTGGCGACAGTCCGCGGCGCGGGTCAGATCGTCCGGCCCGCCTCCAGCGCATCCTCGAAGGTGCGCAGCCCGGCGCGCGGCGCCTGCACCAGCACCGCCATGTTGCCCGGCTTGTGCAGGTTCTTGCGCATCTTCACATGCGCCGCCGGAATCTCGGCCCAGGGGAAGACCTCGGACATCGCGGGATCAAGCCGCCGTTCCAGCATCAGCTTGTTGGCGGCGCTGGCCTGCTTGAGGTTGGCGAAGTGGCTGCCCTGCACCCGCTTCTGGTGCATCCAGAGGTAACGCACGTCGAAGGTCAGATTGTAGCCGGTGGTTCCGGCGCAGATCACCACCATGCCGCCGCGCTTGACCACGAAAACCGAGACCGGGAAGGTCGCCTCGCCAGGATGCTCGAACACCATGTCGACGTTCACACCCTTGCCGGTGATTTCCCAGATCGCCTTGCCGAATTTGCGGGTCTCGTTGAACCAGGCCTTGTATTCCGGCGTGTTCACCGTCGGCATCTGGCCCCAGCACGAGAATTCCTTGCGGTTGATGACGCCCTTGGCGCCCATCCCCATGACGAATTCGCGCTTGTCTTCTTCCGAGATGACGCCGATCGCATTCGCGCCCGCCGCATTGACCAACTGGATCGCGAACGACCCCAGCCCGCCCGAGGCGCCCCAGACCAGAATGTTGTCGCCGGGCTTCAGGATGTGCGGGCGGTGGCCGAACAGCATCCGGTAGGCGGTGGCCAGCGTCAGCGTGTAGCAGGCCGACTCTTCCCAGGTCAGATGACGCGGGCGGGGCATCAACTGCTGCGCCTGCACGCGGGTGAACTGGGCAAACGAGCCGTCCGGCGTCTCGTAGCCCCAGATGCGCTGGCTGGGGCTGAACATCGGGTCGCCGCCGTTGCATTCCTCATCGTCGCCGTCGTCCTGGTTGCAATGCACCACGACCTCGTCGCCGACCTTCCAGCGTTTCACCTTGTCGCCGACCGCCCAGACGATGCCCGAGGCGTCGCTGCCCGCGATGTGGTAGGGCTGGCCGTGGCCGTCGAACGGGCTGACCGGCGTGCCGAGCGCGGCCCAGACGCCATTGTAGTTGACGCCCGCCGCCATCACGAGCACCAGCACCTCGTGGCTGTCGATCTTCCAGGTATCGACCACCTCGACCTGCATCGCCGTGTCGGGCTCGCCGTGGCGTTCCTTGCGGATGGCCCAGGCGTACATCTTCGCGGGCACATGGCCGAGCGGCGGCATTTCGCCCACCTCGTAGAGATCTTTCACCGGAGCCTCGTAGGGAACGATGCCGGGGGCGGTGTCGAGTGCCATCTTCGTCTCCATCCTTCGGTGCCGCACCGCAGAATCGGCGCGACGTCTCCGTTTGGATACGGTTAGATGCGCAATAATGCAACCAGTTTCGTCCTAATTTTGAAATTTAATAACCCAGCAACTGCGGCAAATTGTGCTGCGTGTGAAAACGCCGGGGCGTCTGGCCCCGGCGCTCGGGCGGGGTCAGCCGCTCAGTTGATCGTCCAGGTTCCGACCGTGCAGACGTTGATGCCGCGCTTGATCACGCTGTCACCATCCTCGAACACGGCCTTCAGGTCGTATTTGCAGTAGCCGGTGCCGTCGTCGAAATTGACGTTGACCGAGGTGCCGGACTCCAGCACGTCACTGCCCAGAATGTCCTCTTCCCACGAATCCGACCCGACGTTGGACCCGTAGAGCCCGGTCATCGTGACGCCGGTCTTGTTGACCACCTTGACGTGCCGATCCTGCGCCGCCACCGGCATCGCAGTCACCGCAACAAGCGCGAAAACCGCAAAGGCGCGTGCCACAGCATGTGCAATCATTTTATCCCTCCAAAAGAACAAAGCCAGACGCCGGACTGATGCTGCGCCCGGCATGGATCATCGCCGAAACGGCGGCAAAATCAACACGAAACCGTGAGTTCTCGCGATGGAACCGTGAGAATTGGCGCCGCAGGCACTGCCTTTGGATGCGCAGCGGATGCCGCAACGCAGCGAATTGACAAGGTCACAAAATTCTCCATATGAAGGCGGTGCAGCAAGAATGTTACCAAAGCGATCCGAGGCCCCGATGACCGACGCGACAGAAAAGCCCTGGCTGTTCCGCACTTATGCGGGCCATTCCACCGCCACCGCCTCTAATGCGTTGTACCGCACCAACCTTGCCAAGGGACAGACCGGGTTGTCGGTCGCCTTCGACCTGCCGACCCAGACCGGCTATGACAGCGACCACGATCTGGCGCGCGGCGAGGTCGGCAAGGTCGGGGTGCCGGTCGGCCATCTGGGCGACATGCGGGCGCTGTTTCAGGGCATCCCGCTTGACCGGATGAACACCTCGATGACGATCAACGCCACCGCGCCGTGGCTGCTGGCGCTCTATATCGCGGTGGCCGAGGAACAGGGGGCGGATGTCGCGGCGCTGCAAGGCACGGTGCAGAACGACATCATCAAGGAATACCTCAGCCGCGGCACCTACATCTGCCCGCCGAAACCCTCGCTGCGGCTGATCACCGATGTGGCGGCCTATACCGCGCAGGCGCTGCCGAAGTGGAACCCGATGAACGTGTGCAGCTACCATCTGCAAGAGGCGGGCGCGACGCCGGAACAGGAACTGGCCTTCGCGCTGGCGACCGCAACCGCCGTGCTGGACGATCTGCGGGGCAAGGTGCCCGCCGCCGAGTTTCCTGCGATGGTCGGCCGCATCTCGTTCTTCGTGAACGCAGGCATCCGCTTTGTCACCGAGATGTGCAAGATGCGCGCCTTCGTCGATCTGTGGGATGAACTGTGCGCGACGCGCTACGGCATTGCCGACCCGAAATACCGTCGCTTTCGCTACGGCGTGCAGGTGAACAGCCTTGGCCTGACCGAGCAGCAGCCGGAAAACAACGTCTACCGCATCCTGATCGAGATGCTCGCCGTCACCTTGTCGAAGAACGCCCGCGCCCGTGCGGTGCAACTGCCCGCCTGGAACGAGGCGCTGGGCCTGCCGCGCCCCTGGGATCAGCAATGGTCGCTGCGGATGCAGCAGATCCTGGCCTATGAAACCGACCTGCTGGAATATGACGACCTCTTTGACGGCAACCCGGCGGTGGATCGCAAGGTCACGGCGCTGAAGGACGGCGCCCGGGCGGAACTGGCGCAGATCGACGCGATGGGCGGCGCGGTGGCCGCGATCGAGTACATGAAGGGGCGCCTTGTCGAGTCGAACGCCGCCCGCATCGCACGGATCGAGTCGGGTGAGACGGTCCTTGTCGGCGTCAACCGCTGGACCGAGACCGCGGACAGCCCGCTGACCGCGGGCGACGGCTCGATCATGGTGGTCGATGTGGCGGCGGAGGCCGACCAGATCGCCCGCCTGAGGGACTGGCGCGCGACGCGCGACATGGCCGCTGTCAGCGCCGCACTGGCCGCGCTGCGTCAGGCTGCGCTGTCCGGCGCCAACATCATGCCGCCCTCCATCGCCGCGGCCAAGGCCGGGGTCACGACCGGCGAATGGGCGGCCGAAATGCGCCACGCCTTCGGCGAATACCGCGCACCCACGGGCGTCAGCCGCGCGCCCTCGAACCGTACCGAGGGACTGGAGTCGATCCGCGAGGCGGTCGATGCCGTCTCGCAGAGACTCGGCCGCCGCCTGACCTTCCTGATGGGCAAGCCCGGCCTTGACGGCCATTCCAACGGCGCCGAGCAGATCGCCGCCCGCGCGCGGGACTGCGGCATGCAGATCCACTACGACGGCATCCGGCTGACCCCGGCCGAGATCGTCGCCGCCGCCGCCGAAACGCAGGCCCATGTCGTCGGCCTCTCGATCCTGTCGGGCAGCCACCTGCCCTTGATCGCCGAGGTGATCGAGCGATTGGCGCAGGCGGGCCTTGGCCATATCCCCGTCGTCGTCGGCGGCATCATCCCCGAGAACGACGCCCGCGCCTTGCGTGGCCTTGGCGTCGCGGCGGTCTACACGCCCAAGGACTTCGAGCTGAACCGCATCATGCTGGACATCGTCACGCTGGTCGGCGACCGCGCGCTGGCGGCTTGATGGTTTTCCATCATCGCCCCGGCAGTTTGCGGTAGATCAAATCGGCGGGGGCGATGGGCGCCTAAATCTTTTGCGAACGGAACGCAAGGAGAGGCGCCATGCTGGAAAAGCTGATGGAGATTCTGGAACGTCGGCGCGCACATCGCGAGATTGATGCGATGGAGTTACGCGAACTCGACGAGATCGGGCTCAGTCGCGCGCAGTTGCGGCAGATCGTGGATACCCCGGACGAGGTCGTTCAGCGCATGACGCTGATGGCGGAACGACACGGACTGAGCGATGAGGAACTGGACGAG
The DNA here is from genome assembly GCF_964715405.1 of Solirhodobacter sp. NCBI lineage: Bacteria > Pseudomonadati > Pseudomonadota > Alphaproteobacteria > Rhodobacterales > Paracoccaceae > Solirhodobacter > Solirhodobacter sp. The sequence continues at coordinate 153,558 of NZ_CBAICG010000002.1, forward strand.
TTGCGTCAGGACTATGCGCACCTTCTGGCGACCTGCGCGCATTGCCACGCCACCGGCACCTGCGCGCACTTCCTGGCCGATCCGGCCGCGACGGCCGATCAAGCGACCTTCTGCCCCAACCACGCGGACTACACCGCGCTTGCGGTCCACCCCGCCTGATCCGCCGTCACGGGATGACAGGGTGGCGTAGCGGGACGAAAGTCGCGGCGGCGCAAGAATCCGGGTGAATCCGCGCGGCGTTCCACCTAGTCTCTGCCGGAAACGTCAACCGAAAGGCCCCTCATGACCGTGCATATTGGCGCCAAGCCCGGCGAGATCGCCGAAACCGTCCTTCTGCCGGGCGATCCCTACCGGGCGCGGTGGGCGGCGCAGACCTTTCTCGATCAGCCGCGGCTGATCAACGAGGTGCGCGGAATGCTGGGCTTCACCGGCACCTGGAAGGGCAACCCCGTCACCATCCAGGGCACCGGCATGGGGATGCCGTCGCTGTCGATCTACGTCAACGAACTGATCCGCGACTACGGCGCCAAGACGCTGATCCGCATCGGCTCCGCGGGCGGGATGCAGCCGCAGGTCAGAGTGCGCGACGTGGTGCTGGCGATGACGGCCTCCAGCCTGTCGACCCCGTCGCGCGGCATCTTCCGCGAGCTCAACTTTGCCCCCAGCGCCGATTTCGGCCTGCTGGCCAATGCCTATGCCGCCGCGATGGCGCGTGACGTGCCGGTTCATGCCGGGGGGATCTATTCGTCGGACGTGTTCTACGACGAACGGCCCGACCTGAACGAGCAGATGCAGCGGCACGGCATCCTGTGCGTCGAGATGGAGACGGCCGAGCTTTACACCCTCGCCGCCCGCCACCACGCCCGTGCGCTGGCCATCCTGACAATCTCCGACCACCTGCTGACGCAGGAGGCGCTGCCCTCGGAAGACCGCGAGCGCAGCTTTGGCGACATGGTGGAGATTGCGCTGACCGCCGCCTTCGCCTGAGCGGCCCTTGACCTTCCGCGCCCGAGCGGCTTCCCTGCCGCCGCAACAGGACGGGAGAACATGATGCAGAAACGGCAACTCGGCGCGGGCGGGCCGATGGTTTCGGCGATCGGTCTGGGCTGCATGAGCTTTGCGGGCTTCTTCGGCGAAACGGACGAGGCGACCTCGTTGCGCTGTCTCGACGCGGCGTGGGATCACGGCATCGACTTTCTCGACACCGCGAACATCTACGGCATGGGCCGGTCGGAACGGGTGATCGGCACCTGGCTTGCAACCCGCAAGCCGAAGGTGGTCATCGCCACCAAGGCCGGCATCGTCTCGGGCCCCGAGCGGCGGTTCGACAACTCCGAAGCCTATCTGCGCGCCGAACTCGACGCCTCGATGAAGCGGCTTGGGGTCGCGTTCGTGGACCTGTTCTACATTCATCGCCGCGAGCAGGAACGGCCGGTGGAAGAGGTCGTGCAGACGATGCAAAAGCTGATCGCCGAGGGCAGGATCGGCGGTTATGGCCTGTCCGAGGTGTCGCCCGCGACGCTGCGCCGCGCCCAGGCGGTGCATCCCTGCCGGGCGGTGCAGAACGAATATTCATTATGGACCCGCGGACCTGAACTTGGCCTGATCCAGACCTGCGCCGAACTGGGGGTGGCCTTCGTGCCGTTCTCGCCTCTTGGCCGTGGCGTTTTCGGTGAGGTCTTCCCCGACCCCACGACGATGGCCGAAACCGATTTCCGCGCGCGCATCCCGCGCTTCACGGAACCGAACTACACCTACAACCGCGCCGCCATCGCGCCATTCAAGGCCTTCGCCCAGTCACGCGGTTGGTCCGTCGCCGCTGCCGCGCTGGCCTGGGTGCTGGATCAGGGCGCACATCTGATCCCGATCCCCGGCACCCGCACTGCCGAACATCTGGCCGAATGGGCGGGGGCGGACGCCCTCACGCTGACCGACGCCGACCGCGCCGAGATCAAGCGCCTGCTGCCGGTGGGGTTTGCCCACGGCGACCGCTACAACGACAGCCAGATCATCGGGGCCGAACGCTACTGCTGATCGCTGCGGGGTCGAAGACGAGGCACGTCCCGCCTCAGTTCCCCGCAGCCGGGGCGGTGCCAAGGGTGCCGTTGTCCCAGCTTCCGCTTTGCTGCAACCCGCTGGCATAGTGCATGGTGCCCTCGCCCTGGCGATGACCCTTGGCGAACATGCCGTCGTAAACGTCGCCATTGGGATAGGTCGCGGTGCCCTTGCCGTCGATCTCGCCCGCTTTCCACTCGCCCGTGTATTTGAAGCCGTCGGGCATGGTGATGTCGCCCGTGCCCTGACGTGCGCCCGCGACGAACTGCCCCTTGTAGACGGTGCCGTCGGGGTAGGTCGCCACGCCCTGCCCCTCGCGCTGGCCGTCGTTCCAGTCGCCCTCGTATTTATAGCCGTCGGGATAGGTCATCGTGCCCTGCCCGTCGTTCTTCGCCGCCTTGAACCCGCCGGTGTAGGTGATGCCGTTGGCGTAATGCGCCGTGCCCTGCCCGTCGATCACGCCCGCCTTCCAGTCGCCCTCATAGGTCGAGGTATCGGGGTAGGTGATCTTGCCGGTGCCGTCGGCGAGGTCTTCGTGGAAGCTGCCAACATAGATCGAGCCGTCCGGGTAGGTCACCTGGCCCTGCCCCTCGATCCGGCCGCCCTTCCAGTCGCCGGTGTAGGTGTAGCCGTCATGGCCCTTGAAGGTGCCCTTGCCCTCGCGCTTGTCGGCGGCAAAGTCACCCTCGTAGACATCGCCATTCTTGTAGCTGACCTTGCCGTGGCCCTGACGCTGGCCGTTGACCAGGGTGCCCTCGAACACGTCGCCGTTGGGCTGGGTCAGGGTGCCGGTGCCGTTGATCTGGCCGCCCTTCCACTGGCCGACAAAGGTCAGCCCGTCCGTCATCGTCAGCGTGCCGGTGCCTTCGCGGTCGCCATTGACCAGATCGCCCTCGTAGGTGGTGCCGTTCGGATAGGTGATCCTGCCCTTGCCGGTCTTCACGCCGTTGGCCCAGTCGCCGTCGTAAACGTAGCCGTCCGAACTTTCCATCTTGCCGCGGCCATTCTGCACCGCGTTCAGGAACCCGCCGGTGTAGGTCATGCCATTGGCATAGTGTTCGGTGCCCTGCCCGGTCATCTGGCCGGCCGCCCAGTCACCCTCGTAGGTGGAGCCGTCGGCGAAGGTGATCTTGCCCTTGCCGTCGGGCTTGCCCGCCTTGAACGTGCCTTCGTAGATCGCGCCGTTCGGGAAATGCGCCTTGCCCTGCCCGCTGATTTCGCCTGCGACCCAGTCGCCCTCGTAGGTGTAGCCGTTCGGCAGCTTGTAGCTGCCCTTGCCGTCCTGCTTGCCGTCCTTGAACGTGCCGGAATAGACGCCGCCATCATCATACTGCTTGGTGATCACCTGATCGGCGCTTTGCGCCATCGCCGCCGAGGCGACGAAAAGCAAGACCCCGGCCATGCGCGTACTGCGCGCCATTACGCCTGACAATCTTGCCACCGCGACGCCCCCTGTCGTTTGTTCCTGCCCCGTCCCGAGGGACACCCCCCAGAAGGTAAAGGACGCCTTCCGGGCTGACAAGCGTTTCGCCATCAATCGGCTTTCCCTTGCCGTGCAACCTGCTAGAACCGCTGCCGACCAAGGACGCCGCCGATGACCGACCGTTTCCGCCTGAGCATGGCGCAATTGAACCCGACCGTTGGCGCGCTGGACGCCAACGCGGGAAAGGCGCGTGCCGCCTGGGCCGAGGGGCGCGCGGCGGGCGCGGATTTCGTCGCGCTGCCGGAAATGTTCGTGACCGGCTACCAGACCCAGGACCTGGTGATGAAGCCCGCCTTTGCCGCCCATGCGATGCGCGTGATCGACGCGCTGGCCATCGCCTGCGCCGATGGACCCGCGCTGGGCATCGGCGGGCCGTTCCGGGACGGCGACCACCTTTACAACGCCTATTACATCCTGCAGGGCGGCAAGATCGTCGCGCGCCTTCTCAAGCACCACCTGCCCAACGACGACGTCTTCGACGAGGTGCGCCTGTTCGACGCCGGTCCGATCTCGGGCCCCTACCGCATCGGCCCGCTGCGCATCGGCACACCGGTGTGCGAAGACGCCTGGTATGAGGATGTCGCCGAGACGCTAGCCGAAACCGGGGCCGAGATCCTGTTCGTTCCGAACGGCTCGCCCTACCGCCGCCACAAGCTCGACCTGCGCATGAACGTCACGGTCGCGCGGGTGATCGAGACGGGGCTGCCGCTGGTCTACCTCAACACGGTCGGCGGGCAAGACGATCAGGTCTTTGACGGCGCGAGCTTCGCGCTGAATCCCGGCGGCAAGCTCGCCCTCCAGATGCCCGCGATGGAGGAATGCGTCGCGCATCTCGACTTCGTCCGCAGCGCCGAAGGCTGGCGCGCCGAACAGGGAATGATGGCACCGCAGCCCGATGCGTGGGAACAGGACTACCACGCGATGGTGCTGAGCCTGCGCGACTACCTTGCCAAGTCGGGCTTTTCCAAGGTGCTCCTCGGCCTCTCGGGTGGCGTCGACTCGGCGCTGGTGGCGGCGATTGCCGCCGACGCGATCGGGCCGGGAAACGTGCATTGCGTGATGCTGCCCTCGGCCTTCACCTCGGCCCATTCGCTGGAGGATGCGGCGGCGGTGGCGACGCGGCTCGGCTGTCGACTGGATACCGTGGCGATCACCGGCCCGCAGGCGGCGGTGACGGACGCGCTGGCACCGCTGTTCGCGGGCACCGGGGTGGGCATCACCGAGGAAAACGTGCAAAGCCGGTTGCGCGGGCTGCTGCTGATGGCGATCTCGAACAAGTTCGGCGGGATGCTGCTGACCACTGGCAACAAGTCGGAAATGGCGGTGGGCTACTGCACGATCTACGGCGACATGAACGGCGGCTACAACCCGATCAAGGATCTGTACAAGACCCGCGTGTTCGAAACCTGCCGCTGGCGCAACGCCAACCACCGGCCCTGGATGCAGGGCCCGGCGGGCGAGATGATCCCGCCCCGCGTGATCGACAAGGCGCCCTCGGCCGAACTGCGCGCCGACCAGAAGGACGAGGACAGCCTGCCACCCTACCCGGTGCTCGACGCAATCCTCGACGGGTTGGTGGAGCGTGAAGCCTCGGTGGCCGATCTGGTCGCCGAAGGCTTCGACCGCGCGACGGTGAAGAAGGTCGAACAGCTCCTCTACCTGTCGGAATACAAACGCTTCCAGTCCGCCCCCGGTACGCGGCTTACCGCGAAGGCGTTCTGGCTCGACCGCCGTTACCCGATCGTCAACCGCTGGCGCGACCCGGGCTGAGCGCCCTCACGTCAGGATTGTGTTGCGCGACTCCGGCTCGGCGTGGTTCGATGCGGGCAGACAGTGGCACAGCGCGAGGTCAGCATGGTTTGCGCACTCTGCAACGGCCCCGATCACCCGCAGCCCGGCGGCCCCGGCGCGCACCGGGTGATCAACTGCCCGGTCTTTGTCTCGACCACCCAACCACTGAAGGACATGATCCGCGCGGTCTACGAGCGCAATCCGCAGGACGTCGCGCGGGGCGATGACCTGTCGCAGTGGATCTATGACAACATCTATGGCGACAACCCCGGCCTGATCGCGCCGCGGTGGGTGTTCTACATGAACGGCGATCCGCGCGGCCGGGTCGAGGAACGGATCTACCTGTCGGTCTTCGCGCCGCATCTGCTGACCGTCTGGAACGCCCTGATGCCGTATTTCGAGGAACAGACGCACGACGTGGTGCAGGCCAAGCGCTGCTCGGTCGAGGCGGCGGCGACGCGGCTGGATACCATCGTGATCTACCTGCGCAACAAGGCCTCGGTCTGGCGGATGGAAAACGAACTGCGGCGCCTGCGCGGCCTCGGCACGCTGATCGACGGGTATTTCAAGCCGCAGGTGCCCCCCGGCACCGGGCGGCTGGCCGACTTGCCGGGCGCCAGCACCGCGCGCCAGCCCGAGGGCGACGGCAGCTATGGTCAGGAACTTTCCGCCCTGATCGGCGAGGCGTTCGACCGGTTCTGCCGCCCGATGCGCCCGCCGACCTGGTTCGACCTTGCCGAACGCTGCCTTGCGATGATGAAGGACCGGGGCCTCAACCTGGCCAAGCCGTGGAACCGGCCGCCGCAGGGGTTCTGAACTCAGCACAGGCGCGGGCCGCAGGGAGCCGACCCCGCCATCGCAAGCGGCAGGCTATCCGGAGGCCGCGCCGCCATCCGCCCGAGCGCGTCGAGAAACGCGCCTTCCACGCCGATGACCCGCACGAAACTGCTCATCTCAAGGCTGAACGGCATCCCGTTGCGGCTGAGGTTGCCGGTGCTGCTGACGATGGCCACAAGACGCAGCACGCCGCCCTGGCGCAGAAGCATGGCGCCGCCCGAACCGCCCGCATCCATCGAGCCGGTCAGATAGACCGGGCGCGGTTCCCCCACCCCGACCGCCCCGACCTGTTCCACCACCGCCTCCTGCGCGACCGGTTCGCGGTTGCCGAGGGTCGGCAGCAAATCGTCCTGAAAGGCCGAGATCAGGATCACCCGCGTGCCCGGCGCGGTCGGCAGCGGCCCGATCAGAAAGGGCACCGCCGCGGCGTTGCGCAGCGGCGCGGCCAGATGAACCACGGCATAGTCGTTCGGGTCAGCGGCATCCTCGCGCCCGCCGGGGCCCAGCACCTCGGTGCCGTCAAGCCGCAGCGCCACGGTCTCCGGCGGCAGGCTCTGGTTGCGGAACAGGCAGCGCGTGCCCTGCGGCAGCGCGATCCCCGCCCGCGCCGGATCGCGCAGCACATGCGCGGCCGTGATCAATGTGGCGGCATCGCCCGCCAGCATGCCCGTGGCCAACGCCTGCATCCCGCCAATGTCGCACAGGATCAGCCCGGTGGTGGCGCGAACCCGGGCGACCTCGGCATCGCTCAGGCCAAGCCGCGCCTGCTGGTTCGCCAGGCTGTCGCGACGATCATCGGGCGTGCCATCCGGGCGGCGCCCGACGATGTTCACCCGGATCACCGCGCCGCAGCCGTCGCAGCGGGGCGCAACCAGACCGCCGCCCGGCCATGCGGGCGTCGCGGCCGCAAGCGCGGCCAGCAGGGCGATCACGGTGCTCATCGGGCGTCTCGCGGATCCGGGTCCGGCGCGCCCAGCATAGCACAGGGGCCTGAGTCGCTATTCCCACCAGCGGTCGATGCTGGCGATGTCGTCGTCCGACCAGCCGAAGTGATGCGCCACCTCGTGCACCACCACATTGGCCACCAGATCGCCCAGCGTGACATCGCCCCGGCTGGCCCATTCGTCCAGGATCGGGCGGCGGAACAGCCAGACCGCATCGGGTTGCACCGGCTGATCCGAAACCGATTTCTCGGTCAGCGGGATGCCGTCGTAAAGCCCGGTCAGCTCGAACGCATCCTCGATCTTCATCGCGTCCAGAATCTCGTCGGGCGCGAAATCGACGATGCGCAGCACCAGCGCGCCCGCCGCCTTGCGGAACTGGGGCGACAGGGCCTCCAGCGCGGCGCGGGCCAGCGTCTCGATCACCTCTTCGTCGGGGGAGGGCACATCGGCCCATCCGGTCGTGTCCTCGGTCATCGCGGAACTCCCTTCTCGCCCATCATATGGACAAAACGGACCTGTTGTGAAAGAGCGGGGCCAACAGGAGTTGCCCCGATGACCGTTACCCGCTTCGCCCCCTCGCCCACCGGCTACATCCACGTCGGCAACCTGCGCACCGCGCTGATGAACTACCTGATCGCACGCAAGGCGGGCGGCACCTTCATCCTGCGGTTGGACGACACCGATCAGGAACGCTCGAAACAGGAATACGCCGACGGGATCATGGAAGACCTCGAATGGCTCGGCCTGACCTGGGACCGGCTGGAAAAGCAGTCCCTGCGGATGGACCGCTACGCCGACGCGGCCGACCAGCTGCGCGCGGCGGGTCGGTTCTACGAGGTGTTCGAGTCGCCGCTGGAACTGGACCTGAAGCGCAAGAAGCAGCTCAACATGGGCAAGCCCCCGGTCTACGACCGCACTGGCCTGCACCTGTCGGCCGCCGAAAAGGACGCGCTGCGGGCCGAGCGCCCCGGCTACTGGCGGTTCCTGCTGGATCAGGAGCGGATCGAGTGGACCGACGGCATCCTCGGCCCGATCTCGATCGACGCGGCCTCGCTGTCGGACCCGGTGCTGATCAAGGCCGACGGGCAGGTGCTCTACACCTTCGCCTCGTCGGTCGATGACGCCGACATGGGCGTCACCCATATCGTGCGCGGCGCCGACCACGTGACCAACACCGCGACGCAGATCCAGATCATCCGCGCGCTGGGCGGCACCCCGCCCGCCTTCGCCCACCACAGCCTGCTGACCGGCCCGCAGGGCGAGGCGCTGTCAAAGCGGCTGGGCACCCTCAGCCTGCGCGACCTGCGCGCCGAGGGGATCGAGCCGATGGCGCTTTTGTCGCTGATGGCGCGGCTTGGCTCGTCGCAGCCGGTGGAGCTTGCCCATTCGCTCGACGACCTGATTGCGGGATTCGACCTCGCCTCCTTCGGCGCCGCGCCAACCAAGTTCGACGCCGAAGACCTCAAGCCCTTGACCCGCGCCCATGTGCAGGCGCTGCCCTTTGCGGCGGTGCAGGACCGGATTGCGGGCTTGGGTGTGCCCGATGCGCTGGCGGCCAATTTCTGGGCGGTTGCCAAGGGCAATATCACCGTCCTGAACGATCTTGAGGGCTGGTGGCACCTCTTCCGTGATGGCGCCGAACCGGTGATCGCCCCCGAGGATGCCGAGTTTGTCGCCACCGCGATGACGCTCTTGCCGCCACCGCCCTACGGACCGACGACCTGGGCCGACTGGACGGCGAAGGTGAAGGAGGCGACCGGGCGCAAGGGCCGCGGCCTCTTCATGCCGCTGCGCCGCGCCGTCACCGGGCAGGACCACGGGCCGGAAATGGCGGATGTGATGCCGCTGTTGCAGACCGTGCGCGCCCGCGGCTGAACGGCCTGCAAGGGTTTGGTGCGGAACGGAAATCAGCCTGCCGAAAAAACACCGATTTTGCACCGATTTCGCACCGACGTTGATACCGAAAACCGCGCTCCTCATTCTCTTTGGCGAAAATACTCCGGGGGGTGAGGCCCGAGACGGCCGAGGGGGGCAGCGCCCCCCTAATCCGCCAGCCGCCGCACGCCGAGCCGGTCGAGGTGGTCATCCACCAGCCCGCGCGCGGCCTCGGTCAGCCGCTGCGCGCGCGGATACAGCGGCCGGGCGCGGTCGTCCAGCACCGGAGCCTGCCAGCCGTCGGTCGTCTCGAAGAAGCGCGCCAGGCCGCCCGCGCCGAACTCGGCCAGAAAGCCCTGCACCACCACGTCGAGATAGCTGAGCAGGATCGGGTGCTCGCGCAGGTCACGCGGCACCGGCTCGGGCGGGATGACGTAGACCGCAACACCCTCGGCCACTTGCGCGGCGATCTGCTCCGGCGCAAGCCGGAGCCTGCCGTATCCCGACTCGCGCCGGTCGAGCGCGGCCCAGTCGCCACCCGGCACCTCGGCCACCAGCCCCTCGATCACGCCGCCCGGATCGGGGCGCACCGACAGGAACGCCAGCCGCCGCCGCCCGGTGGCGCGCCATTCCCGGCGCCAGCCGCTGACGCGCGCCGGGTGGGCGGACGCATGGCCATGCGTCAGCCGGTTGACGAGCGAGCCATAGCCGAAGACATACCGATCCATGCCGCCCAGTGGTGCCGGAACCTCGCCGCCGCAGCAAGCCCCCCTGCAGCAAGCCCCCCTGCATCAAGCCCCCCCGTATCAAGCCCCTTGCCAGCGCGGGGGGCAAAGGGCTAAGCCCAAGGGGTCAGGATCGGGAGAATCCGGCGGGGCGCCAGTCTTTACAGACGAGCGCCCGGAGCCGGTGCCGAAGGAGCAACCGCCCCGGTAAACTCTCAGGCGCACGAACCGTTCTGACAACAGACTCTGGAGAGACCCTGAATCACGTTCAGGGCGCCGAAGGGATAACGATCTCAGGCGAACGGACAGAGGGGGCATCGGAACGCAGGCCTTGGCTTGCCTGAACGGTGCCGGACGATCATGACCGGCGGAACAAGGGAGGGCGGCATGGCCGACCTGAAACGCACGGTCCTTTACTACCTGCATCTGCGGCTTGGCGCGAAGATCGTGCCCTTCGCCGGATACGAGATGCCGGTGCAATATCCGCTCGGCGTGCTCAAGGAACATCTGCACACGCGGGCGGCGGCGGGGCTCTTTGATGTCAGCCACATGGGGCAGGTGATCCTGCGGCCGCACTCGGGCCGCCTGGCCGATGCGGCGGCAGCGCTGGAGAGTTTGGTGCCGGTCGATGTGCTGGGGCTGAAACAGGGCCGCCAGCGCTACGCGATGTTCACCGCGCCGGATGGCGGCATCCTCGACGATCTGATGGTCGCCAACCGGGGCGATCACCTTTTCGTGGTGGTGAACGCCGCCTGCAAGCAGGCCGACATCGCCCATATGCGCGCCGATCTGGCGGGCGCCTGCGCGGTGGAGGAAATCACCGATCGCGCCCTGATCGCGCTGCAGGGACCAAGCGCCGAGGGCGTGCTGGAACGGCTGGCGCCGGGGGCGGCGGCGATGCGGTTCATGGATGTGGCGGTGCTGCGCTGGCAGGGCGCCGATCTGTGGGTTTCGCGGTCCGGCTATACCGGCGAGGACGGATTTGAAATCTCGGTGGCGGAAGACCGGGCGGAAGCCTTCGCCGAAGCGCTGCTGGCCGATCCTGCGGTGCAGCCGATCGGGCTTGGCGCGCGGGATTCGCTGCGGCTGGAGGCGGGGCTGTGCCTTTATGGCCATGACATCGACACCGGCACCTCGCCGGTGGAAGGCGCGCTCCACTGGGCGATCCAGACGGCGCGGCGGACGGGCGGCGCGCGGGCGGGCGGGTTCCCCGGCGCGGGCCGCATCCTTGCCGAACTGGAGAACGGACCGGCCCGCCTGCGGGTGGGCCTGCGCCCCGAGGGCCGCGCGCCGATGCGCGAGGGCACCGCGGTGTTCGCCGATGCCGAAGGTGGCGAGGCGATCGGCCGCGTCACCTCGGGCGGCTTTGGCCCGTCGCTGGAGGCGCCCATTGCGATGGGTTATCTGCCAACCGCGCTTTGCGCACGGGGCACCACGGTATACGGTGAGGTGCGGGGCAAACGGCTGCCCGCGACGGTGACCGATCTGCCCTTCCGCCCCTCCACCTACAAACGCTGACACGGCTTGGTGCCGCGGCGCCCAACGCAAGAGGACGATGATGAAATACACCAAGGATCACGAATGGCTGCGCGTCGAGGGCGACCTCGTCGTCGTCGGCATCACCGAACACGCGGCGACCCAGTTGGGCGACGTGGTGTTCGTCGAACTGCCCGAGGTCGAGACGATGGTGGCCACCGGCGACGAGGTCGTGGTGATCGAAAGCGTCAAGGCGGCGTCCGACATCCTGGCCCCGGTCGAGGGCGAGATCGTCGAGGTCAATTCCAAGCTCGCCGACAACCCCGGCCTGGTGAACGAAGACCCGACCGGCGACGCCTGGTTCTTCAAGATGAAGGTCGATGACCTCGCCGCACTCGACGAGTTCATGGACGAAGCCGAATACAACGAGATGATTGCCTGAGGATGTCATGACCTTCACCCCCACCGCCTACAATCCCTACGATTTCGCCAACCGCCGCCACATCGGCCCCTCGCCCGCCGAGATGGCCGAGATGCTGACAGCGGTGGGGGTCGGATCGCTCGATCAGTTGATCGACCAGACCGTGCCCGCCGCGATCCGGCAGAAGGTGCCGCTAAGCTGGGCGCCGCTGGCCGAGCATGAACTGCTGGCGAAGATGCGCGAGGTGGCGGCGAAAAACCGGGTGATGACCTCGCTGATCGGGCAGGGCTATTACGGGACGGTGACGCCGCCCGCGATCCAGCGCAACATCCTGGAGAATCCGGCGTGGTATACGGCCTACACGCCCTATCAGCCCGAGATCGCGCAGGGGCGGCTGGAGGCGTTGCTGAACTACCAGACGATGGTGGCGGACCTGACCGGGCTGCCGGTCGCCAATGCCTCGCTGCTGGACGAGGCGACGGCGGCGGCCGAGGCGATGACGATGGCCGAACGGCTGGCCAAATCGAAGGCGCGGGCGTTCTTCGTCGATGAGAACTGCCACCCGCAGACCATCGCGGTGATCCGCACGCGGGCGGAACCGCTGGGGATCGAGGTGGTCGTGGGGGCGCCCGAGGCGATGGTTCCCGAACAGGTGTTCGGCGCGATCTTCCAGTATCCGGGCACCTTCGGCCATGTGCGCGACTTCACCGCCGAGATTGCCGCGCTCCATGCGGCAAAAGCGGTGGCGGTGGTGGCGACGGACCTGCTGGCGCTGTGCCTGCTGAAGGAACCGGGCGCGATGGGGGCAGATATCGCCATCGGGTCGAGCCAGCGGTTCGGCGTGCAGATGGGCTATGGCGGGCCGCACGCGGCCTTCATGTCGTGCCGCGATGACATGAAGCGGGCGATGCCGGGGCGCATCGTCGGCGTGTCGGTCGATGCGCGCGGCGGGCGGGCCTATCGGCTGAGCCTGCAAACGCGCGAACAGCATATCCGGCGCGAAAAGGCGACCTCGAACGTCTGCACGGCGCAGGCGCTGTTGGCGGTGATGGCCAGCTTCTACGCGGTGTTCCACGGCCCGCTGGGGCTGCGGGCGATCGCGGAACGGGTGCATTTCCTGACCAACCGGCTGGCGCGCGCGCTGAAAGCGGCGGGGGCGAAGGTCAGCCCGAAGGCGTTCTTCGACACGATCACCGTCGAGGTCGGCGTCGGGCAGGCCGGGATTCTGGCCGCCGCCCGGCAGGAAGGCATGAACTTTCGCAAGATCGGCCATGACCGGGTGGGCATCAGTCTGGACGAGACAACGGACGAAAAGGTGCTGCTGCGCATCCTGCGCGCCTTCGGCATCGAGGGCGTGCCGCCGCATCGCGCCACGCTCGGCTTCCCCGAGGCGATGCTGCGGGAAAGCGACTACCTGACCCATCCGGTCTTTCACATGAACCGGGCCGAGTCCGAGATGATGCGCTACATGCGGCGCCTGTCGGACCGTGATCTGGCGCTGGACCGGGCGATGATCCCGCTGGGCTCCTGCACGATGAAGCTGAACGCGGCGGCCGAGATGATGCCGATCACTTGGCCCGAGTTCGCCGCGCTGCACCCGTTCGCGCCGCGCGATCAGGCGGCGGGCTATGCCGAGGCGGTCACCGACCTGTCGGCAAAGCTCTGCGAGATCACCGGCTATGACGCCTTCTCGATGCAACCGAATTCCGGCGCGCAGGGGGAATATGCGGGGCTGTTGACGATTCAGGCCTATCACCGGGCGATGGGACAGGGGCACCGCAGGGTCTGCCTGATCCCGGTGTCGGCGCATGGCACCAACCCGGCCTCCGCGGTGATGGCGGGGATGGAGGTCGTGGTGGTGAAAAGCCGCGAGAACGGCGACATCGACCTTGACGACTTCCGCACCAAGGCGGCGGCGGCGGGCGACACGCTGGCGGCCTGCATGATCACCTACCCTTCGACCCACGGCGTCTTCGAGGCGACCGTGAAAGAGGTCTGCGCGATCACGCACCGTCATGGCGGGCAGGTCTACATCGACGGCGCCAACATGAACGCGATGGTCGGGCTGGCCAAACCGGGCGAAATCGGCTCGGACGTCAGCCACCTGAACCTGCACAAGACCTTTGCCATTCCGCATGGCGGCGGTGGGCCGGGAATGGGGCCGATCGGGGTAAAGGCGCATCTGGCGCCCTATCTGCCCGGCGACCCGTCCACCGGCGTCGGCGAGGGGCCGGTGTCGGCGGCGCCCTACGGCAGCGCGTCGATCCTGCTGATCAGTTGGGCCTATTGCCTGATGATGGGCGGGCCGGGCCTGACGCAGGCGACCAAGGTGGCGATCCTGAACGCGAACTACATCGCCGCGCGGCTGCACGGTGCGTTCGAGGTTCTGTTCAAGGGCGCGAACGGCCGGGTTGCGCATGAGTGCATCCTCGACACCCGCCCCTATGCCGACAGCGCGCATGTGACCGTGGACGATATCGCCAAGCGGCTGATCGACAACGGCTTCCACGCCCCGACGATGAGCTGGCCGGTGGCGGGCACGCTGATGGTAGAGCCGACCGAGTCGGAGACCAAGGCGGAACTCGACCGCTTCATCACCGCGATGCTGGCGATCCGGGCCGAGATCGGCGCGATCGAGCGCGGCGAGATGCCGGTCGAGAACAACCCGCTGAAGAACGCGCCCCACACGGTGGAGGATCTGGTCGCCGACTGGGACCGCCCCTACCCGCGTGCGCAGGGCTGCTTTCCGCCCGCCAGCTTTCGGGTCGAC